>CAJBIL010000031.1 GCA_903953145.1 uncultured beta proteobacterium | reverse complement strand
TTCGTATTGAAAAGCCGGAAGACGTCGAAGCAGCGCTCAAGAAAGCCTTCGTTGACCACAAGGATGAATGCGTTTTCCTTGACTTCCTGACCGATCAGAAAGCCAACGTCTTCCCGATGGTGGCTGCGGGCAAGGGATTGTCCGAGATGATTCTGGCCGAAGATCTGTAAGGGGCGACAAGATGCGACATATTATTTCGATTCTGCTGGAAAACGAATCCGGCGCCCTTTCGCGAGTGGCCGGCTTGTTCTCGGCGCGTGGCTATAACATCGAGACGCTTACTGTAGCGCCTACCGAGGATCTTTCTTTATCGCGCTTGACTATCGTAACCTCGGGTTCCGATGAGGTGATCGAGCAGATTACCAAACAGTTGAACAAGTTGATCGACGTCATCAAGGTTGTCGATTTGTCTGAAGCTGCGCACATTGAGCGTGAACTGATGCTGATCAAAGTTCGTTCAACGGGCAAAGACCGTGAAGAGGTCAAGCGTTTGGCGGATATCTTCCGTGGTCGCATCATTGACGTAACCGAGTCGACCTACGTAATCGAACTGACCGGAACCTGTGCCAAGCTCGATGCCTTTATCCAGGCAATTGATGCGGGGCTGATTCTGGAAACTGTTCGAACCGGCGTTAGCGGCATTGGCCGTGGCGACCGTATTCTCAAAGTTTAATAGACCGTTCTTAAAACAAATTTGTACGAAAGGAATTCCATGAAAGTTTATTACGACAAGGACGCTGACCTCTCCCTGATCAAGGGCAAAAAAGTCACCATCGTTGGTTACGGCTCACAGGGCCACGCGCACGCACAGAACCTGAACGACTCCGGTGTCAAGGTTACGGTTGGTCTGCGCAAGGGCGGCGCTTCTTGGAGCAAGGCCGAGAAAGCCGGTCTCAAGGTCGAAGAAATTGCCAAGGCAGTCAAGGGCGCTGACGTCGTCATGATCCTGCTGCCGGATGAAAACATTCCGCAGGTCTATAACGAAGAAGTTGCGCCGAACATGAAAAAAGGCGCTGCACTGGCTTTTGCGCACGGCTTCAACGTGCATTACAACCAGGTCATCCCGCGTGACGATATTGATGTCATCATGGTTGCGCCGAAGGGCCCCGGTCACACCGTCCGTTCCGAGTACCTGAAGGGTGGCGGCGTGCCGTCGCTGATCGCCGTGCATCAGGACAAGTCGGGAAAAGCCAAGGATATCGCTCTGTCTTACGCTGCGGCCAATGGCGGTACCAAGGGTGGCGTGATCGAGACCAACTTCCGCGAAGAAACCGAAACCGATCTGTTCGGCGAACAGGCCGTACTTTGCGGCGGTGCCGTCGAACTGGTCAAGATGGGCTTTGAAACCCTGACCGAAGCCGGCTACGCGCCAGAAATGGCTTACTTCGAGTGTCTCCATGAACTCAAACTGATCGTCGACCTGATGTACGAAGGCGGCATTGCTAACATGAACTACTCGATCTCGAATAACGCCGAATATGGCGAGTACGTGACCGGTCCGGAAATCATCAACGAAGAGTCGCGCTACGCTATGCGTGCCGCACTCAAGCGGATCCAGAACGGTGAGTACGCCAAGATGTTCATTCAGGAAGGTAAGACCAACTACCCTTCAATGACTGCACGTCGTCGTTTGAACGCCGAACACCAGATCGAGATTGTTGGCGCTAAGCTGCGTGACATGATGCCGTGGATTAAGAAAAATAAACTCGTCGACCAGACCAAGAACTGATTTTGGTGGTCGCTCGACGGGGCGGCGTTGCTTGGGTTTGCCGTACTAACGTACTGTCTGATTCCGACGCGCCTTGCCCCGTCTTCGCTTTGGGCGGTGTCGGAATCTGACCCGCCCAAGTGCTTTCAAGGACTCACATGAGCTATCCGCATCCGATTATTGCCAAGGAAGGCTGGCCATTCATTGCCGGCGCGTTCGTTTTTGCGTTGCTGGCTTCCAGTGCTGGCCTCTGGTCTTTGCCGTTCTGGATCATCTTCATTTTCTGTGTGCAGTTCTTCCGTGATCCGGCGCGTGTTATTGCCGGTGGTCCGAAGAGCGTCATTGCCCCGGCTGACGGACGTATTGTCGTTGTCGAAGAAGCGGATGATCCCTATCTGAATCGTCGTGCGCTCAAGGTTAGTGTATTCATGAATGTTTTCAACGTGCACTCGAATCGCGCACCGATTGAAAGTGCTGTTCAGCAAAAATGGTACATTCCGGGCAGTTTTCTTAACGCCGATCTGAATAAGGCGTCACTTGAAAATGAGCGTTGTGCTTTACATCTGAAAACGACAGATGGCCGCGATATCACCTGTGTTCAAATTGCCGGTCTGGTGGCGCGCCGTATCCTGAACTACGTTGAGGCCGGAACAAAGCTGGCGGCAGGGCAACGTTACGGGTTTATCCGCTTTGGGTCGCGTGTTGATCTTTACCTGCCGCTGGATACCAAAGTGCGCGTAGTGATCGGCGAAAAAGTGTATGCTTCGAGCACCATTTTGGCCGAACTTGCCTGATCCTTCCCAAGAACGCGATGCCGGAAATCAAGCCCCGCAAGACCCTGTTTAACCCCGAGTTGCGTCGGCGCGGTATCTATGTGCTGCCCAACCTGTTCACGACTGCTGCACTGTTCTGTGGCTTCTTTGCCATCGTGCAGGCGATGAAAGGGAGTTTTGAGCAGGCGGCTGTCGCTATTTTCATTGCCATGGTGCTTGACGGGCTTGATGGCCGCGTGGCGCGCCTGACACGCACGCAGAGCGCTTTCGGCGCAGAGTATGACTCGTTATCTGACATGGTCTCCTTTGGTGTGGCGCCGGCGCTCGTTACCTACGCCTGGGCATTGAAGGATATGGGCAGGCTCGGCTGGATTGCTGCCTTCATCTACTGTGCGGGCGCTGCCTTGCGTCTGGCGCGCTTCAATACGACGCTTGAAGTGATGGATAAGCGTTATTTCCAAGGGTTGCCTAGCCCCGCTGCAGCAGCACTGGTGGCTGGTTTTGTCTGGGTCATGATTGATAAAAATATAGCGGGCGTTGATGTGCGCTGGATTGCCTGCGCGCTGGTGATTTTTGCCGGCATCACGATGGTGACAAACGTCCGTTTTTACAGTTTCAAGGACGTCAACCTGCGGCGTAGTGTACCGTTCATTTTTATCGTCGCTATTGCGCTCGGTTTTGCGGTGATCTCCTACGATACGCCGGTTGCACTATTTGGCTTGTTCATTGTTTATGCCCTTTCGGGGTATGTACTCGCACTTGTTCGTATCGTTCGGCGAAAAAATGTGACAGGTATTTCAAATAGTCCGTGATGGTAGCTCCCGGCATTGATTGTCGTTGCCGCACTTTCCGCACTCAAAATATTCCCTCATAACTTGTACGGTTTTAGTCGAACTTCCTCACAGGAAAGTCGTAGCAGGATATCTACATTCGGAGTCAGGAAATGGCAAATTCGGCAAACACATTGAAGGATCATTTGGTAGTTTTTGACACCACCCTGCGCGACGGGGAGCAAAGCCCTGGGGCATCAATGACCCGGGAGGAAAAATTGCGTATTGCACGCCAGCTTGAGCGTATGCGGGTGGATGTGATCGAAGCCGGTTTTGCCGCAGCTTCACCTGGTGATTTCGAGGCAATCAAGTCAATTGCAGAAGTGATCAAAGAGTCAACGATCTGTTCGCTTGCCCGCGCTAACGAGAATGATATCCGTCGTGCCGGGGAGGCTATTCGGCCAGCGGCCAGAGGTCGTATTCACACCTTTATTGCGACCAGTCCAATCCACATGGAAAAAAAATTGCGCATGACGCCTGATCAGGTCGTTGCTGCCGCGGTTCAGTCTGTTCATTGGGCGCGGGAATACACGGACGATGTCGAATTTTCAGCTGAGGATGCCGTGCGCTCGGATGTTGATTTTCTCTGCCGGGTTTTTGAGGCGGTGATCAAGGCTGGTGCGAAAACGATCAACGTGCCGGATACCGTTGGTTACAGCATTCCTTCGGTGTGGGGTGATCTGATGCGAACACTGATCGAGCGTGTTCCCGGCGCTGATCAGGTGATCTGGTCAACGCATTGTCATAACGATCTCGGTATGGCGGTAGCCAATTCGCTGTCGGCAGTTCTCGCCGGTGCCCGTCAGGTCGAATGTACGATCAATGGACTTGGCGAACGGGCAGGTAATGCGTCACTTGAGGAAATCGTCATGGCGGTGAGAACCCGCAGCGACCTGTTTCCCGTGCAGACCCGGATTGATGCGTCGCAGATTGTTCCTGCTTCACGACTCGTTTCGCAGATAACCGGTTATGTGGTTCAGCCGAATAAGGCCGTGGTTGGTGCAAATGCCTTTGCGCATGAGTCCGGGATTCATCAGGACGGCGTGCTTAAACACCGTGAAACCTACGAAATTATGCGCGCTGAGGATGTGGGCTGGGCGCAGAACAAGCTTGTGCTTGGTAAGCACTCTGGCCGAAATGCTTTCAAATCGCGCTTGTCTGAACTCGGGATCGTTCTCGATACTGAAGAGGCCTTGAATGCAACCTTTGCACGCTTCAAGGATCTGGCGGACAAAAAACATGAGATTTTCGATGAGGACTTGCAGGCACTAGTTTCTGACGAAGCCTTGACGCCCGAAGGGGAGTATTACAAGCTACTTTATTCGCGCGTTTGTTCAGAGACTGGTGAGACGCCATCCGCTGATGTGACGCTGACGGTGGGTGGTGCCGAACAGAAAGCCTCATGCATTGGCGGTGGCCCGGTCGATGCAACTTTCAAGGCAATTGAATCAATTGCTGCCAGTGGTGCCGAGTTGCTGCTTTATTCGGTTAATGCCATCACAACAGGGACGGACGCTCAGGGGGAAGTGACAGTTCGTTTGTCAAAGGATGGGCGCATCGTCAATGGAAACGGTGCAGATACGGATATCGTGATTGCATCAGCTAAGTCCTATCTCAATGCATTGAATAAATTACATTCGTCGCTTGAGCGTGTTAATCCGCAGGGGCACGTGTGAGCCGGGAGTAGGCCACTGTAGCGCCGAAAAAGATCAGTGAAAGCAATGTTTCTGCAATAGCGAGCCATTGGCTGGTGCCAGCTTCAGTTGTCGCGCGTACAACGCCTTCAGTGAAGTAGAGCAGAATCATCATTGATGACCACTGATAGGTATAGCGCCGACCATTGAGAATGCCGAAAAGGGGTGCAAGCAAAGGCATGCACTTTAGAACCAGCCAAGAGCCGCCGGGCTGGATGGGCGCCAGCCTGAGTTCCCATGCAAGGCACAGAAAAATCAGTGCGATTAGGCTGACGCAGGCTGTCAAATAGAGGTTCCGGATCATTAACTAGGCAGTTTCTGTAGGGTTTCAGGCATCGCGCTATTATAACGGCCATATGACTCGCCCATTTTCCCGTTTGCGTCTCTTTGCAGCGCGCATCTCGCGACGCTTTGTCGAAGAGAACTTTGATCAGATTAGCGCTAGCCTCGCTTTTACGACTTTGCTGTCGCTGGTTCCTCTGGTTGCGCTTTTGATCAGCCTGATTTCTGTTGTTCCTTTTCTTTCGGGTCTGGCCGATCAACTGGATCAGTACGTTGTGCGCAATCTTCTGCCATCGGGAAGTGGGGGCATGATTTCGAAATACGTACTCAAGTTTTCCCAGAAAGCCGCGAAGGTAACCTGGATCGGTTTGCTGCTGCTGATCGCCACCGCTATATTGCTGTTGCTAACGATTGAGCGTGCCTTTAATCATGTCTGGTCCGTTGAGAAACCACGCCCGTGGTGGCGTCGCCTTCGTCTCTATGCAGTGGTCCTGGCGCTTTGGCCTTTGGTCGTTGGTGGCGTGGTTGCAGCGGTTTCCTATGCGGTTACCACGTCTCTTGGATTTGTTGATGAGCCACCCTGGCTGCGCCGGTTTACGTTGAATGCGATGGGTCTGATGGTGCCGGCACTCTTTATTGGCGGGCTTTACTATGCAGTCCCTTACACGCGCGTCAGGGCGCGTGATGCGGCATGGGCCGGTTTGTTTTCTGCGCTTGGGTTTCTTCTGATGCAGAAAGCCTTTGCATTTTATCTCTCACATTTTCCTTCCTATACCGTGATTTATGGAGCCTTTGCGACTGTGCCCATTTTTCTGATGTGGCTGTATCTCTCATGGGCTATTTTACTTTTGGGTGCTTTGGTTGCAGCCACGCTTCCCGAATTTAGAGGGGATTTCGCAACAGGTCAGTCAGGGCTTCATTCGCCCTGAGTTGAAAAAAACCTTGTCAATGAGTCAGGTTTGTCGACTTTTCCCTGATTCTTGTTATAATTCTGCCCTTTTTCTGAATTCGGAAGAGATCACCAATGGTAGTTATTCGTCTCGCCCGCGGTGGCGCTAAAAAGCGTCCTTTTTACAATATGGTTGTAGCTGATTCGCGCACTCGTCGCGATGGTCGCTTTATTGAGCGTATCGGTTTTTACAACCCGCTGGCTTCCGAGAAGGAAGAGGGCCTGCGCATCGCCGCTGATCGTCTTTCCTATTGGCAGCAACAGGGTGCCCAGTTGTCGCCGACTGTTGCACGTCTGGTCAAACAGTCCAATGTCAAGGCTGCAGCTTAACCCGCTGCACTCAGTACTTGCCTGATTCTGCTCTGCTTGCCGCTTCTTTGACAGTACCGCTTACCAACGTTGTCGTTCTCGGCAAGATCGTTGGTCCTTACGGGGTGCAGGGAGCGGTTCGGATCCATCCGTTCGCTGACGACCCGCTGGTTTGGGCCAAGTTGCCACATTGGTGGCTCGGTCGTGAAGGGGATGCGCCGGCAGCTTGGAAACAGACAAAACTGATCCGTTGCAAGGCGCACAACGACTCATTGATCGCCGAGCTGGAGGCTGTACCCGACCGTAATACGTCGGAGACGATGCAAGGCGTTCTGGTGGGTGTGCCGCGCGAAGCGCTGCCACCTGCTGCAAAGAATGAGTATTACTGGGCTGATCTGATTGGCCTTGAGGTGGTGAATACTCATGAGCAGTCACTTGGTCAGGTGCTCGGATTGATCGAAACGCCTGCCAATGCGGTAATTCGAGTGGGCGACGGTGAGTGCGCCGAACGTCTGTTGCCGTTTGTGGCGGCTATCGTGCTTGATGTTGATTTGGTGGCAAAGCGTGTTCGTGTCGATTGGGAAGCTGATTGGTAATGCTTGCAGGTAGGCCTGCGGTAAAGGTTGCGCAGTGTTTCATCGCCGATGTGGTAACGCTGTTTCCTGAGATGTTTGCCGCAGTGGCGCAATCGGGTATTACCCGTCGTGCTCTTGAAGAAGGACGCTGGCGTCTGGATTTCCTGAATCCACGTGACTTCACCGTCGACGTGCATCGCACTGTGGATGATCGACCTTACGGCGGTGGTCCCGGGATGGTGATGATGCCGAAGCCGCTGGAGGCTGCGATTGTTGCGGCTAAGGCCAGGCAGTTAGCCGCAGGTGTGTTGAAGAGCAGGGTGGTTTATTTGTCGCCGCAAGGCGCACCTCTGACCCATCAGCGCGTCATGCAGTTTGTGCAGGATGCGACGAATAAAGAAGGTGTGGTGCTGCTCTGCGGGCGCTACGAAGGAATTGACGAGCGTTTGATCGAGCGCTGTGTTGATGAAGAAATTTCGATTGGGGATTTCGTGCTTTCGGGCGGTGAAATCCCAGCGATGGCGCTGCTGGATGCCATCGTCAGACAGTTGCCGGGCGTGTTGAATGACGCCGAATCGGCACAACAGGATTCGTTTGCCGCGGGC
>CAJBIL010000030.1 GCA_903953145.1 uncultured beta proteobacterium | reverse complement strand
GTGGGCAGGCCATCATGGTCGATGCCGGGCCCTGCACATCGGACACTTCAAGATAATCATAACCCCAGCCCTGAACTGTGTGACGGCTGAGTTTGCCCATGAAAAACTGACGGTTGCAGTCGATGGTGATCTGTTTGCCGATCAGCAGCTCGACCTTGCGATCATCCGGCTCCGCAACCGCCGGTACGCGTATAACGTGGCGCTCAAAGCCGGCGCGCGCAGCAGGAAATGCTTTTAGGTCGTCGTCGGCCAGTGCTGAAACACTCAAGGTGGTCAGGGATGCCAGCAGCAGGGCGATAGTGGCAGGTTGCATGAACGGTCTCCTGTTTGAATGGTTGAAGGCAGTTTTTGCTTGAATTTTTGCAACCGGATTTAACCACAACGGGTTCAAAGCAAGCGCGCTTTCATCTCGCTTTATTCGATAATTTTCAAGCTGATTTAAGCGCCAGGCGTCGTCCTTTGCGTTGTATTTACTCGTTTTCCTTTCTTCCTTTCGTCGAATGTGATGCAATAGCGCACGGAGATTGGGGACAATAAAAATGGTATTGACGCAGTTTTTTGGGCGGTTGGGGATTCGCAGCAAGCTGATTGCGATTTTTGTGGCGATCAAAGTCGTGCCGCTGGTCTTGCTGGCCTGGTACGCATGGCAGGCAGCGCAAGGCTTGGGCGATGGCGTATCGTATCGAGCGGTGCAGATGGCCGATGCAATGCGCATTACGCAGCAGCAGACCGGTAAAACGGCCAACGACGATGCGGTGCGCGCCCTTGACGAGCGTTCGCGTGAGGCCATCGAGGCGCTGACCACCGAACTGGCCCGGCAGGTAGCTGATTTTCTCTACGACCGGGACAAGGATGTGTTGCAGGCGGCGGCTGTCGAGCCGTCTGAAGCCGCTTATCGGCGCTTCCTCGCCGGCCATTCGCGCGAAGTTTATGAGCACGGCAAATATGTGCCGACGGCCGATGGCAAGGGCTGGATGCCGGTCGAGCCTTTCAAGGCAGAAAACCCGGTGCGTTCGCCGTTACCGGATAACGCCAAAGACTTCCACACCCGCCTGCCGGAAAACTACGGCACGAAAACCGCGCATCCACTGTTTCTCGAAATGAGCTATATCGACGCCAATGGCGTGGAGAAGGTGAAGGCGCAGCAGGGCGACGTGCTCAAGCCGGGGCTGCGCGATGTCAGCCAGCGCGAAAATACCTACGTCAAGGCAGAAACCTACTGGCCGGCATTGAAGAAGCTCAAGGCCGGTGAAGTCTATGTTTCTGAAGTAATCGGCCCTTACGTCCCGACGCAGATGATTGGCCCCTACACCCAGGCGCGGGCAGCGGACATGAAGAAGCCTTTTACCCCCGAGCAGTCCGGTTATGCCGGGTTGGAGAACCCGGTGGGCAAGCGTTTCAGAGGCATCGTGCGCTGGGCGACGCCAGTTGAAAAAGGCGGGCAGATTGTCGGTTATGTCACGCTGGCGCTGGATCACGCACACCTGATGGCGTTCAGCAACGGCGTCCGGCCAACAACTGAGCGTTTTGCGCCGATTGCCGACCCGGCATCGGGTAATTACGCTTTTATCTGGGACCAGAAGAGCCGCGCAATCTCGCATCCGCGCGACTATTTCATTGTTGGTTATGACCCGGAAACCGGTCAGCCGGCTGTGCCGTGGCTGGATGGCGAATTGTGGGCAGCATGGCAGGCCAGTGGCAAACCGTGGGCCGAGTTTCAGCCGACAGTGCCGCCTTTTAATGATCAATCGCTCAAGCGCAAGCCGGCGCCCGAGTCGGGTAAATCCGGCCGGGTTGGTCTTGATTGCCGTTACCTCAATTTTTCACCACAGTGCCACGGCTGGGATGCGCTGACCGAGCATGGCGG
>CAJBIL010000029.1 GCA_903953145.1 uncultured beta proteobacterium | reverse complement strand
TACTGGCGCGCCTGCCAGCTTGGCGAGCCGGTGTTGCTTGATGCCGCCGAGATGGCCACCGTGCTGGAAAAATTCGCCGGCTACGGGCAGCAAGACAACGCCGTCGCTATCGCAGCCTTTAACGAGCGTATCGAACGCGAAGGTCTGCTCGGACAAGAACACCGCAACTTCTGACATTCCCCAATACGAATCAAACCGGCAACAGGACTCCATGCTGCGAATCACCGAACTCCGCCTCCCGCTCGACCACCCGCCCGAAGCGCTCAACGCGGCCATTGCCAAACGCCTGAATATTCCGGCAGGCGACATCAACCGTGTCACCCTGTTCAAGCGCAGCCACGATGCGCGCAAGGCAAGTGCGCTGATGTTTATCTACACGGTCGACATCGACGTAGCGAACGAATCTGCGCTACTCAAAAAATTCGCAGACGACCCGAAGATCACACCCACGCCGGACACGAGCTACCATTTTGTCGGCGAAGCACCGGCCAAGCTAAAAACGCGTCCGGTTATCGTCGGCTTTGGCCCCTGCGGCATCTTCGCGGCGCTGATTCTGGCGCAAATGGGGTTCAAGCCGATTGTGCTGGAACGTGGCAAAGCCGTGCGCGAACGGACAAAAGACACCTGGGGCCTGTGGCGCAAAAACGTGCTTAATCCGGAGTCGAATGTGCAGTTTGGCGAAGGCGGTGCCGGCACCTTTTCTGACGGCAAGCTCTACAGCCAGATCAAGGACCCGCGCCACCTCGGGCGCAAGGTGCTGGAGGAATTCGTCAAAGCCGGCGCGCCGCCCGAAATCCTCTACGTTGCCAAGCCGCACATCGGCACCTTCCGCCTGGTCGGCATGGTCGAAACCATGCGCCGCGAAATCGAAGCGCTCGGCGGCGAGATCCGCTTCCAGCAGCGCGTTACCGGATTAAATATCGAGAACGGCAAGGTGCGTGGCGTCAAGCTGGCCAGCGGTGAAGAAGTCGACAGCGATCATGTTGTGCTGGCGCTCGGCCACAGCGCGCGCGACACCTTCGAGATGCTGCACGCGCAGGGCGTGTTCATGGAAGCCAAACCCTTCTCGGTCGGCTTCCGCATCGAACACCCGCAATCGCTGATCGACAAGGCCCGCCTTGGCCCAAGTGCCGGCAACCCGCTGCTCGGCGCCGCCGATTACAAACTGGTGCATCACGCCGCCAACGGCCGCGCCGTGTATAGCTTCTGCATGTGCCCCGGCGGCACCGTCGTCGCGGCAACCTCGGAGCCGAATCGCGTCGTCACCAACGGCATGAGCCAATATTCCCGCAACGAGCGCAACGCCAACGCCGGCATCGTGGTCAACGTCTCGCCGGAAGACTTCGGTGGCAACGCGAGCAACCCGCAGGCCGCATTGGCAGGAATCGCATTCCAGCGCCGGCTTGAGTCGCACGCCTTTGAACTCGGCGGCGGCACCTACGAAGCGCCCGGGCAACTGGTTGGCGACTTTCTGGCCGGCCGGCCCTCAACGCAACTGGGCACAGTCACCCCGTCGTACAAGCCCGGCGTCCATCTCACCGACCTGGCAACAGCACTGCCGCACTACGCCATCGAAGCCATGCGCGAAGCGCTGCCCGCCTTCGGCCGCCAGATCCGGGGGTTTGATATGGGCGACGCAGTGCTCACCGGCGTCGAAACACGCACCTCGTCACCGCTACGCATCACCCGTGGCGAAGATTGCCAGAGCTTGAACACACAAGGCTTGTACCCGGCAGGCGAAGGCGCTGGCTACGCAGGCGGGATTCTTTCTGCGGGCGTTGATGGCATCAAGGTTGCCGAAGCGCTGGCGCTGGATTTGCTGTCACGTTAAAAATGCGCATCGAACAAATTCGCCAGACCCTGCGCGAACACGGCGCAAAAACCTGCCACGAAGAACGCGTCCTGCGCGCCTGGATGCAGGCAAAGCCGCTTGATCAAGGCACACGTCGCCAGCAGTCCGACAATTTCCTGCCGCTGCCGCTTCGCAACGCGCTACCTGCGCTGACAGATCAACTGAAAGCGCTTGCCCGCATTCGCTCCGAGCACCCCGGGCAGGACGGCTCCGCACGCCTGCTCGTTGAACTGGTCGACGGGCAAACCGTAGAAAGTGTTTTACTGCCGCGCGATGGCGTTTGCGTGTCGACGCAGGTCGGCTGTGCGGTTGGCTGCACCTTCTGCATGACCGGCCGCGACGGCCTGCTACGTCAACTCGGCAGTACCGAAATCGTCGCCCAGGTGGTGCTCGCCCGAGCCAGGCGCGCCGTCAAGCGCGTCGTTTTCATGGGCATGGGCGAGCCGGCGCACAACCTCGATAACGTACTCGAAGCCATCGAACTGCTCGGCACAGCCGGCGGCATCGGGCACAAAAATCTCGTTTTTTCGACCGTTGGTGACCACCGGGTCTTTGAGCGACTGCC
>CAJBIL010000028.1 GCA_903953145.1 uncultured beta proteobacterium | reverse complement strand
GAAATTGGCATCTGAAGATGAGTCGGGCTGGAAGGCGCATGGATAGGCACTCTATCGACACAACCCGATGAAGAACCGCGTATTTACTGCCTCTCCGGCAAGGTGCTGATGTAGAACGCCAGTGGGTGCGGGTTGCAGGCCAGCTGACCATAAATCGTCCGTGATTTTCCAGTCAACAATCGCCACGCTTGAGCAGATCTTTCAGGTTGGCAAACGGCTGCGCGGTGGCGCGGTTTTTTGCTTCTTTACCGCCGGCGCTACCCACCCCGGCTTTTCTCGCTGCCTCGGCGTCAAGCTCGCGCGCGTGTTCGTTATCATGGCAATAAAGGCAGAGTAACTCCCAGTTACTGCCGTCCCCCGGGTTGTTGTCGTGATTGTGATCCTTGTGATGCACGGTCAGCTCGCGCAGGTTATCGCGCCCGAATTCGCGACTGCAACGGCCACAGATCCAGGGGTAAATCTTCAGCGCCTGCTCACGATAGCCGGATTCACGGCTCTGGCGATTGCGAATAGCGTCGGCAACAACACGGTCAAGCCGGGATGGGATTGTTGCAGACGGTTTGTTGCTGGACATTGCACTCACCTCGTTTGGGATTCGGCCTTAAAGCCGCAGTTACTCACCGCAATGGCCCGGCAATAACAGAAAAGGGAGCTTGCGCCCCCTTTTCTGGTTCAAATCACCGGCAAATTAACGTTCGCTATGAAGGTCGGGTTGAAACCCTACGTTTGACTTCACGTTAACCAACCTGATTACTTGGCGACTTTTTTCTGCGTGTCGAGGCGGAATTTGACGAAGGAGCCTGGGGCATCCTCGATCACCTTGAGCGCTCCGGCGCCCGGCTGGCGGGCCGGCACTTTCTTTTCGCCGTTGGTCTGGCCAACCAGCCATGCCTGCCAGTCAACCCACCACGAACCCGGGTTGTGCGTTGCGCCCTCAAGGAAGGCGTCAGCCGCTTCCGGCAGCGTGTCGTTCGTCCAGTAGCCGTATTTGTTGGCTGCCGGCGGATTAACGATGCCGGCAATGTGACCCGAACCACCGAGTACAAACTTGACCGGGCCGCTCGGCAACTGGGCGCCCATGTAGGTGCTCTTCCACGGGGCGATATGGTCTTCGATGGTCGAGATGAAGTAGCACGGCGTCTTGACCTTGGTGATGTCAATCTTGACACCGGCCAGCTCGATACCACCCGGCTCGCGCAGCTTGTTGCCGAGGTACATATTGCGCAGGTAGAAGCTGTGCATCGTCGCCGGCATACGCGTCGAATCGCTGTTCCAGTAGAGCAGATCGAACGGGAACGGATCCTTGCCCATCAGGTAGTTATTCACCACAAATGACCAGATCAGGTCGTTGGCGCGCAACATGTTGAAGGTGCCGGCCATTTCTGAGCCTTCGAGATAGCCGGTTTCGGCCATCCGCTTCTCAACCCCTGCAACCGCGCCTTCGTCGAGGAAGATGCCCAGTTCGCCGGGCTGCGAGAAGTCGATCAGCGCGGTGAAGAAGGTGGCGGAAGCAACGCGCTTGTCTTTCTTGACCGCCATGTAGGCCAGCGTCGACATCAGCAGCGTACCGCCGAGGCAGTAGCCGGCCATGTTGATTTCCTTCTCGCCGGTCGCCTGTTCGACCGCATCAATCGCCGCCATCGTGCCTTCAAGCAGGTAATCCTCGAAATTCTTGTGCGAGAGCGTTTCGTCCGGGTTAACCCACGACATGATGAAAGTGGTGTGGCCCTGATCGGTCGCCCACTTCACATACGAATTCTTTTCGCGCAGATCAAGAATGTAGAACTTGTTGATCCATGGCGGAACGATCAGCAGCGGCTTCTTGAATTGATCCTTGGTCGTTGGATCATATTGGATCAACTGAATCATTTCGTTCTGGAAAACGACCTTACCCGGCGTCGTGGCAACGTTCTTGCCGAGCTCGAAGGCTTCGGTATCGGTCATCCGGATGCGCAACTGGCCGTCGCCGGCTTCCATGTCTTTCAGCAGATTGCCGAAGCCCTTGACCAGATTCTGACCATGGCTCTTCACCGTTTCACGGAAAACTTCCGGGTTGGTCAGCGCAAAGTTGGTTGGCGACAGTGCATCAATATACTGGCGCGTGAAGAAATTAACCTTGGTCTGCGTCGCCTCATCCAGACCTTCCGCTTCGGCCACGGTATCGTGCATGTGGCGTGCGGTGATCAGATAGGACTGCTTCATGAAATCGAACAGGAAATGCGCTTCCCAGTCTTCATCCTTAAAGCGCTTGTCGGATTTCTCGGGCGAAGCAATCGGCGAAAAAGCCGGCATGCCCATCATTTTCAGGGTCGAATGCTGCCACAGCGAGAAGTAATCACGCATCATCTCCATCTGTGTTTGCGCCAGCTTGTAAGGGTTGGCCAGCAAGCGCGAGGAGAGATCCATGAAGGCTTTGGCGATCCCCAGTTCGTCGGACGGCGCGGCAACGCCTTCCTTGGCTTTCTTCTCCATGTACTGGGTGAGCAGGCGTGAGGCGCGCTGGGCGACCTCGGCGTAACTCTTGGCAACATCTGCGGGATTCGGCATGGACTGGCTTTCTTCGGTCTTCTTCTGCTGCGACATATGGTGTTCCCTCTGAGGTTAATGGGCTAAAAGGCCAGTGCTGCCTTGGGCCCTGACAAAACGAATTACGCCGTCGTCGCCTTGTGTGCGCACGAGTCGTCCGGCATGTTCGAGACGGTTCAGGTGGGCGATAGCTTCGCCCATCGCAAACATCGTCTGGTGCGTATCCAGTTCCCGTTGAAACAGGATGCTCAACAACGCCGCCGCACTGCGCGGGGTTGAACAGCTCTCCTCCAGAACACGCAAGCGCTCCTCGTGGTGTGCATGCTGTGCATCAACCCGCGCCAGCATGCCGTAAAACGGCAGACCGTGCGACGGGAGCACCAGCGTTTCTTCCGGCAGATCACGATAGCCATCCAGCGAGCCGAGGTAGTCAGCAAGGGAGTCGGCCATCGGGTTCACCGCGAAGACGCTTATATTAGTGGATATTTTCGGCAGCAGCATGTCGCCGGAAATTAGCACGCCAAGCCCTGCGCAGTAAAGCGCGGCGTGTTCAGGCGAGTGCCCGAAGCCGACGCGAACCTGCCAGCGCTGATCGTCAAGCAGCAATTCATCGCCATCAATCAACCGGCAGTAAGTTGTTGGCAGGCTTGGCACACCACGGTTGTAACCCCCGCTGCGCGCCGCCAGCCGGGCGCATTGCGCGGCATCAAGACCGTGCGCGCGAAACTGGCTCAGCATCGCTTGCGTGCCATGGCCGCCAACCTCGTGCCAGACAGCATGTGCGGTCAGATACTCGCCCAAAGTCATGAAAACCGGCGCGCCCGTTTTTTCTGCCAGCCAGGCGGCAAGACCGATATGATCGGGGTGAAAATGGGTGACGATGATGCGCGTGATCCGCCCGCCACGCGAGCTGCCAGCCAGCCGGGCAAGTACGGCATCCCAGCAGGCCTTGACCTCGTCAAGCGCAAATCCGGTGTCAACAATCGCCCAGCCCGGTTGATCGTCAACTTCGTCGGCCAGCAGCCAGAGATTGATATGATTGAGCGCAAAAGGCAGCGGCATACGCAGCCAGAGGATACCCGGCGCAACTTCAAAGGTTTCGCCGGCGGCCGGCGGCGTATCAAAGGGGTAATCTGGCAACATGGGAAAGCGGATTGTAAAAACCCCAGTAGTCTATAAACTTGGCTAAAAAACAGGTTCGCGGCTTCATCCATCGATGGCAGGCTGAATATAACACTTGGCACGATTCCGGAATGCCCTCAGTGCAAGAGGTTCATGTGAATTTTCAATCGAACGATCAATCAAATTACCAATCGATCCTGCTCGAAGTCGACGGCGCGGTCGGCATTCTCACGCTCAACAAGGCGGATCGGCACAACGCTTTTGACGAGCAATTGATATCAGAAGTCACTGCCGGCCTGCGCGAACTGGAGCGCAACCCCCGCGTGCGTGCCGTCGTTCTCTCATCCACCGGCAAAAGCTTTTGCGCCGGCGCGGACCTCAACTGGACAAAGCGTGCTGCCACTTATACGCAGGATGAAAACCTGCGTGACGCCAACCAGTTTGCCGAGTTGATGCGCACGCTGAACGAACTGTCAAAGCCGACCCTTGCGCGCGTCCAGGGCCCGGCGTATGGCGGCGGCGTTGGACTGATTGCAGCCTGCGATATTGCGGTGGCAACCTACGACGCCTTGTTCGCGCTCACCGAAGTCAAACTTGGCATTCTGCCGGCGGTGATCAGCCCCTACGTTCTGGCCGCCATTGGCGAGCGCTACAGCCGCCGCTACATGCTCAGCGCCGAGCGCTTCTCAGCTGCCGAAGCCTATCGCATCGGCTTGCTGCACGAAATTGTGCCCGGCGAAGAACAGCTCGACGAAGCCATCGGTGAAATTCTCGACAGCCTGCTGAAAAACAGCCCGGCAGCACAGGCCGAGTGCAAATCGCTGATCCGCCTGGTTGCCGGCCAGCCGATTGACGAAACAACCATCGCGGAAACCACGCAACGCATCACCCGCGTGCGCGCCAGCCCGGAAGGCAGGGAAGGTCTGAATGCTTTTCTTGAGAAGCGCAAACCATCGTGGATCAACAGCTAACGCGCCCCAGTGTCGGGAGCAAAGGACGACGATGACGCGTTGGTGGTAGAAAAATCAGAGGACTTTGTTTGGTATTACAAACGTTATAACACTGGAGCCTGACCATGTTTGCCCTGAAACTGACCCAGATCGGCAATTCCGTTGGCGTAGTGTTGCCCAAGGAACTGCTTGGCCTGCTGCATGTGGAGAAGGGCGATACGCTGTACGTGACTGAATCGCCCGATGGTGTCCGGCTAACGCCATTTGACCCGGAATTCGAGCAGCAGATGGATGCCGCCCGCAAGATCATGAAGTCACGCCGCGACGTGCTGCACGAACTCGCCAAATGACTGCCTGGCGCTGGATCGAAGATAGCGTTGTCTGGGCAGTGCACGAGGCGCAACTTGCAGAGCATGGCGGGCTTGTCGGTGTGCGCGATACGGGCTTGCTAGCCTCGGCGCTTGCGCGTCCGCGCAATCTGGCCCTCTATGAAGCGCCGGATGTCTTTGCGCTGGCGGCAGCTTATGCTTTCGGCTTGGCGCGAAATCATCCGTTTATCGATGGCAACAAGCGTACTGCTTTCGTTTGCGCCGAGTTGTTTCTTCTACTTAACGAGTGGCAACTGACGGTTTCGGATGCCGAGTGCGTGACACAGATGCTGCTGCTCGCCGCCGGCGATCTTACGGAGCCTGATTTCGCCGCCTGGTTGCGTGCCGGCGCTGTGGAACAACAAAAATGACTTTGCCCAGGCGTGTAAAAATCGTCGAAGTCGGCCCGCGTGACGGCTTGCAGAACGAGGCGCAGATCATCCCGGCCGCG
>CAJBIL010000027.1 GCA_903953145.1 uncultured beta proteobacterium | reverse complement strand
TCAGGCCGAGCAACTGGCGATGCTGGCTGAAGGCGGCGAGTAAATTGCCTGTGGCGTGTATTGGTGATGCCTGGCGCATGGCCAGTCAGCGTATCGACCGGCTTGATGCGCGTTTGCTGTTGGAGTATGTGTCGGGTTGCACGCACACCGATTTGATCGCCCGCCCCGATCTGGCGATGACGCCTGCTCAGGCGGTGCAACTGGCGGCATTGGTCGCCCGCCGTGCCGCTGGCGAGCCGCTGGCTTACCTCGTCGGTAGTGCCGATTTTTATGGCCTTGAATTTTTCGTCTCGCCAGCCGTGTTGATCCCACGCCCGGATACGGAAGTGCTGGTGGAACTGGCGGTAGAACGAGCTCAGGCGCTCGAAGCAGCGCGTATTGTCGATCTTGGCACGGGGTCGGGCATCGTCGCCGTGACCTTGGCGCGGCTTTGTCCATCGGCTGAAGTGACGGCGGTGGATGTTTCTGCCGGGGCGATTGATGTTGCCCGGATTAACGCTGCCAGACACGGTGCCAATGTGCGGTTTCTAACCGGTGACTGGTATGCGCCACTGGGTGACATACGCTTTGACTTGATCGTTTCCAATCCTCCCTACGTGGTCGACGGCGACCCGCATTTACAGCAGAACGGATTGAACTTTGAGCCACAAGGGGCGTTGACGGATGGTGTGGCGGGGGGCGACGGGTTGTCGTGCCTGCGCGTCATCGTTGAAGGTGCCTCGGCGCATCTGCTGCCCGGCGGCTGGCTGTTGCTTGAGCATGGCTATGATCAGGCGGCGTCGGTGCGTGCGTTGCTGGCGGACGCCGGATTTTCCGGCATCGGTTCATGGCGTGATCTGGCCGGCATTGAGCGGGTGAGTGGCGGCCAGTTTGGCTTGTGAAATAGGCGTGAGATGAACGGTGATGCGCATGATGCGAGCGTTGACGACGGACGTCGCAAACCGGTAAACTAATTCCTGAGCAATTCACTCAACTATTAAAGGGCTTCTCATGGACGTGCAACAGCTGATCAAGGAACAGGTAACGGGCCACGCGGTAACGCTCTACATGAAGGGAACGCCGCAGTTTCCGCAATGCGGGTTTTCGGCAACGGTGGTGCAGATTCTTAAAGCCTGTGGCGTTAATGATTTTTTCAGCGTTAATGTGCTGGAAAACCCGGAGATTCGTAACGGCATCAAGGATTACGCCAACTGGCCGACGATCCCGCAACTTTACGTCAATGGCGAATTCGTTGGCGGTTGCGACATCATGAAAGAGATGTATCAGGATGGCGAATTGCAGAAACTGCTGGAAGGCGTCGTCAAAGCCTGATCGCTTTTACCTGCACCATTAAAAACGCCGCTGACTAATCAGCGGCGTTTTTGTTTGCGATGTTTGATCGCAAACTTACGCTTTTTCAGCCGTAAATTCTTCATAAGCGCGCACTGCCTCGGCGGCGTACATCAATACGGGTCCGCCTCCCATATAGGTGCATACGCCGAGTGTTTCCATGAACTGCTCACGGCTGACGCCGAGGCGAACGAGTGCTTTGACGTGGAAGCCGATACACGCATCACAGCGGCTGGCGACGCCAATCGCCAGCGCGATCAGCTCCTTGTCGAGCGCGGAGAGTGCGCCCGGCGCCAGCGCGGATTTTGCCATGGCGTTGAAGCCCTGCATTGTTTCAGGAATTTCGTTACGCAGCGTGCCGAGGGCTTTTGAAACATCGTGCGTGATTGAGGTAAATGATTTGCTCATGACCGCTCCATGTAACATTAGAATGTTCTAATGTACCACGGAAGGTGTCAGGCTTAGAAAATTAGAATGCGGCCAGCCTTGCGTTGGCGAGCGCCAGACGGCTGGTGAGCACTTCCAGGAAAGACTGGTAGAAGTGCATGCGGCAGGATTCCGATGATTGCTTGAGTGCGTCGCCCTTGACGGTAACTACTTTGGCTTCGGTCAGCGCCACGACATCGGCGCCCCGGCGCGGGCTGGCTTTGCTGATTACCGCCATTTCACCGAAGCAGTCGCCGGCAGTCAGCAGATTGAGAATCTTGCCGCCTTTGGTGACTTTGAGTTCGCCTTCGGCCAGGAAGCAGAAAAAATCACCCTCATCACCGTCGTGCATGATCACCTCGCCGGGTAAAACGCTCGTCCAGTTCGAGAAACGAAGGACTTCCCATATTTCAACGTCGGTAAAGTCAGTGAAAAACGGCAGGGCGCGCAGCGTGTCGAATTTTTCCGAATCGGCAAAATCACGCAGGGGGGCTTTCAGTTGCTTGTTGCGGAAGGCTTGCGCCAGATCGTGGGCGAATTCTTCCCAGTTTTGATAGCGATCCTCGGTTTCCTTGCTCATGGCGCGCGCGACGATGGCGTCAAGGGCCTCCGGGATGTCGCTACGCAGTGCTGAAGGCCGGGTTGGCTCGGTATTGATGATCTGATAGATCATGTTGTAGCTGGTGCTGGCCTGGAACGGCAGTTGCCCGGTGAGCAACTGATACATGACGACGCCAAGCGAGTAGATGTCGGTCTGGTGATCGAGTTGCTGTTCTTTCACCTGCTGCGGCGACATATAGGCCGGCGAACCGATGCCGGCAACTTGCGTGCGGGTTGGCGTCGCGTCGGTGGTGGCGATGATGGCCGCGCCGAAATCGGAAATCTTGATGTCACCCGAGTCGGCATTGGTGCCGGCAAACAGGATATTGGCCGGTTTGATGTCGCGGTGGGTGATGCCGAGCCGGAAAGCGAAGTCGAGCGCGCGCGTGCATTTAAAAATGATTTCGACAACACGCTCAATCGACAACAGCTTGTCGGGCGTGGTGAAGTCTTCCAGCGTGCCGCCGTCAACGTATTCCATGACGAGGTAGCACAGATTCTCAGCAACTACCGCGTCAAAAATCTGCACGATGTGCGGGTGCGAGAGTTTGCCGACCAGCGAGGCTTCGTTCAGGAAAAGGTGCGAGTAGAGTTTGCCGCGTACCGGGTCTTTCAGGCTTTCGGGGAACGCGACCTTGATGGCGACATTACGCTGAGCAAAAGAGTCATTGCCGAGGTAAACCGTGGCCGTTGCGCCGCGACCAAGCTCGCGGACAAGATCGTATTTGCCGATCTTATCCAGCATGGGTGCGGCGACTTTGGGCTTGATGATGGCCACGGATCAACGCCGGCTACGCGCCCGGGCAATCGCAGCGCGCACTTGTTCGGGTGCCGTGCCGCCAATGTGGTTGCGTGAAGCCAGCGAGCCTTCGACGGTGAGGATGGCGAAGATGTCGTCGCTCACCAGCGGTGAAAACTTTTGCAGTTCGGCCAGCGTCAGTTGCGGCAGATCGACACCGAGTTCTTCGGCACGGCGTACGGCGAGGCCAACCGCTTCATGCGCATCGCGGAAGGGCAGCCCCTTGCGCGTCAGGTAGTCGGCGAGGTCGGTTGCCGTGGCAAAGCCCTGGCGCAGCGCATCACGCATGTTCTCGGGGCGGGCGCTGATGCCGTTCATCATCTCGGCAAAAATGCGCAGGGTATCGGTGACGGTATCCACCGCGTCAAACAGTGGCTCTTTGTCTTCCTGATTATCCTTGTTGTAGGCCAGCGG
>CAJBIL010000026.1 GCA_903953145.1 uncultured beta proteobacterium | reverse complement strand
GGTGGCGCTGGCGAAACCTTCAGATTCTGGGCTGGTGCGTGCGTGATCGAGGCTGAGAGCCATGCACGGGGCTTCGAGGCACTGGCGCTTAGTGTGCGGTATGCATCAGCTCGAATGGCTGTCGGTGATTTTGATTTTGTACGGGAGTCTTTAATAGGTCAGGCACAGTGGGCTAGTGTGCTGGCGGTCAAACTGGCGGCTGAAGCATCTGGGGAAGATCGTATTGAGAAGTCGGCTCCCCTCTATAAGCTTGCAAAGCAAGCACAGCGGCAAGCATCTCAAGCGCTCGCAACGGCGGCGGCTTTGAATAAGCTGGTTGATGCCGATTCGGTCACGGTGGGGGGCGGGGTTTTCGGAGAATATGAAAGTTTGCCGGGACTTGCCGGATTTATTAAGGGGGTGAGGAAAAATTTATTCATCAAGTCGCTGAAAAAGCCCCCACGTCTGAACGGCGGGTGCCGAAACGGTGGGTCACATTTGCCGACTTGTACCCAGACTTGTACCCAGCACCCTGAAAACGAAAAACCCGCACTAGGCGGGTTCTCGTAACTGGTTGATTCTATTGGTCGGGGCGGTGGGATTCGAACTCACGACCCCTTGCACCCCATGCAAGTGCGCTACCAGGCTGCGCTACGCCCCGACGACTTTCAATTATACCTGAATCAACATTACAGCTCAAATCCGGAGAACCTCAGCAATCTCTAAAAGCATTGTTCTTACTACATCCGGCGTCAAATCAGACTTCTTTTCTTCAACAACATTGTCATCCAGACGATTTCGGGCACCGCTGATCGTAAAACCTTGACTGTAGAGCAACTCACGAATCCTTCGTACAAGCAGGACTTCATGATGCTGATAATAACGTCGGTTGCCGCGACGTTTTACGGGTTTCAACTGTGTAAATTCCTGTTCCCAATAACGCAGAACATGAGGCTTTACACCACATAACTCGCTTACTTCACCGATTGTGAAATAACGTTTAGCGGGTATGGGCGGCAAAGGTGCCGCACCATTATCTTTATGACTGAGTTCCATCGTAGGACAACTCCACCTCGGCCTTCAGCTTCTGGCTGGCATGGAAAGTAACAACGCGACGTGCGGTGATCGGTATTTCTTCACCTGTTTTCGGGTTGCGACCCGGACGTTGCGGCTTATCGCGCAACTGAAAGTTGCCAAAACCGGAGAGCTTTACGCCGTCGCCTCGCTCAAGCGCGTTACGGATCTCTTCGAAGAAGGCTTCCACCATATCTTTGGCTTCTCGTTTATTGAGGCCAACTTTTTCAAACAGTAAATCAGCGAGTTCTGCTTTGGTAAGCGTCATTATTTTTCCTTGTCAGACGCGAAGCTGCGCGGCGAACGACTGGTGCAAATAGGCGACCATTTGCTGCATTGCGGCATCTACTTCCGCATCTTGCAAAGTCCTTTGAGTATCTTGCATAACTATGCGGAATGCAAGGCTTTTTTTGCCGGGCGCTACGCCTTTCCCGGTGTAAATATCAAACAAGCGAATGTCTTGTACGAGCGCTGGACGATTCACCTTCAGGCCATCAATAAGGACTTGCAATTGAAGCGCTTGATCAACAACAATTGCTAGGTCACGAATCGCCGGTGGCTGGCGTGAAACCTCAACATACTGTGGCAGGGCTGCTATTTTGACGGCATTCAGGTCGAGTTCGAAAATGACCGGCGCCAGTGGCAGATCATATTTCTGTAACCATTGCGGATGCAATTCACCAACAAAACCGATCATCTGCCCATCCATCAGCACACACGCGCTTCGTCCTGGGTGCAGTGCCGGATGAGATGCTTTTTCAAAGCGGAGAGAAGCTGGTGCAAGCAGGATTTCAAGATCACCTTTGATGTCAAAGAAATCTACGATACGGGCTGGCGCGCCCCATTGCTCGGGTGAGGCAGCGCCGTACATCAGGCCGGCAAGTTTCCACGGCTGACTAAATCCGTCAACGGGAGTCCCCTGTGCATCACGAAAGAAGCAGCGACCCGTTTCAAAAATACGAACACGGTTTTGCTTGCGTTTGAGGTTAGTCAGCACATTGGCCAGCAGCCCCCCAATCAAGGTTGAACGCATTACGCTCAACTGGCTGGCAATCGGATTAGCCAGACGAATCAGATTATTGCTGGCAGCAAAATCGACTTCCCAAGCCTCTTCAACAAAAGCAAAATTGACAACTTCCTGAAAGCCGCGATCAACCAGTATCTGACGAACACGTGACAACGGGCGCGCATCCTCTGTTTGCGGCAGCATCGATAGCGCGGCGCACGGCGCACGGGCGGGAATATTGTCGTAACCGTGGAGGCGAACGATTTCCTCGATCAGGTCTTCTTCGATCTCAATATCAAAGCGATAACTGGGTGGTGTAACGATAAAATCATCACCATCCTGCGTAAATGCCAGATCGAGCCGGGCAAACAATTCTGCGATACGTTCAACAGAAAAGACTACGCCAAGCACCTTGGTGACTCGTGACGGACGCAGACGAACCGGCTGACGCACCGGTAGCGGAGCAACTGCCTCACTAACCGGCCCTGCCTGGCCACCGCAAATCTCGAGAACCAATTGTGACGCCCGTGCCAGGGCTCGGCGCGTATCACCGAAATCAACGCCGCGTTCAAAGCGGTGCGAGGCATCCGACGCAAAGCCATAACGACGCGCGCGGCCAGCAATCGCCTTCGGTGCAAAGAAGGCAGATTCGAGGAATATCTCGCTTGTATCCAGCGTGATGCCGCTATCCGCCCCACCCATAATGCCCGCCATTGCCAAGGGACGCTTCTCATCAGCAATCAGCAAAACATCTTCCTGAAGTGCCAGCGTCTGCTCGTTAAGCAGCAGAATTTTTTCACCCGCTTGCGCCATACGAACGTGAATGGCACCCTCAAGCTTTGTGTTATCAAAAGCGTGTAGTGGCTGGCCGAGTTCGAGCATGACATAGTTGGTAATATCAACCAGCACCGAGATCGGGCGGATACCGCTACGTTCAATGCGGCGCTTCATCCAGCCGGGCGTAGACACCTTGGCATCAACGCCAGTGATCACCTGGCCACAGTAGCGCGGACAAGCACACGGCGCGTCAAGCAAGACATTACGTTTGGTCGTGATACTGACTGGAAACTCAATAATTTCGGGATAACGAGCGGGCGTACTGGTCAAGGCAGCAACTTCACGTGCCACGCCAGTAATCGATAAGCAATCAGCACGGTTCGGCGTGAGTTTCAAGGTCAGCAGGCGATCATCGAGATCCAGCGTCTGCCGGATATCCTCACCCACTGTCGCATCGGAAGAAAGCACGAGCAGCCCAGAAGCGTCATCGGCAATACCAAGTTCTTTTGCAGAACAAAGCATGCCGGAAGACTCAACACCACGTACCTTGGCGACCTTGATTACAAAATCACCCGGCAATTCGGCACCCGGCAGCGCACAAGGTACCTTTAGGCCAACGGCGACATTGGGCGCACCGCAAACGATTTGCTGCGGCTCGCCGCGACCGATATCGACACGGCAGACATTGAGACGGTCAGCATCAGGATGCTTGGTGACTTCAAGCACATGACCGACAACCACGTTGCCGAAGGCGGGTGCGACGGTTTCCTCCTCCTCGACTTCGAGGCCAGCCATGGTCAAAAGATGTGAGAGTTCTTCACCC
>CAJBIL010000025.1 GCA_903953145.1 uncultured beta proteobacterium | reverse complement strand
GCGTTTATCGAGTGCGTAGGAGAAGTCCGTCGGCAGGAGGCCGAAAGGCCGGCAACAACCCCGGTCGGGGGCAAAAAACCGACCAGAACTGCGTTTTATAGCCCTGAAAGCCGCAGTGTTTGAAAAATCAGCGGCGGCAGCCGCTGACAGCCGAAGGCGTTGAGGTGAATTTCAACATCCTGTTAATCCCATATGGCCGGAATTGGGTAATCGACTCGGTTAGCATTGTTCATGCTTGATAGAATGCCGCGTTACCTGTTGATAAAACAATCTTGAAAGCTCTGCATTGAAATTTCGCTTGCCGCTTCTGTGGATTCTTGTTGGTCTGTTTGTCGTCGGAACAAGCGTAGCCTTGGTCTGGGTTGATCATCAGACCCGGCAAAAGGAGTTTGAGCGGACATATCGTGACACCTCGATCGCCAACGACACCTTCGTTGAGCACACCCAGCAGATTGTCAGCCAAGCCGACAATCTGCTGCGCGCCGTGCGTAGCAACTACATGCTTACCCGGTCGATCAAGCAGACAGAGGATTTCATTGTCGGTCTCGCCCTCAATAAAGACATCTACGAAAACATTTACCTCATTGATTCCGGCGGCAATATCATCATCGACCATAATGCCGTGGTGAAAGGCAACGTCTCCGACCGGGGTTACTTCCGTTACCACCGCGTCACACCAGAGGATGCCATCTTTTTCTCGCCCATCGAAAAGGGGCGCGTCACCAATCAGTATAATTTTCGCATCACCCGCCGTATCACGCTGCCCGACGGCAAATTCGGTGGCGTGGTGTTACTCACCCTTCGCCCCAGCGCCTTGACGAATTATTTCGGGCGTCTGAGTCATGGTAAAGACGCTATGGCCTCGTTGATTGGCATCAGCGACCGGAAAATCCGTGCCCGCTATCCGGAGTCAGACGTGACGATTTTCGCTCAAGCGATGGAGGCCCCCTTGTGGGATGCGCTGGCGCAAGCAGCGTCGGGCACCTATCGCAGCCAAAGTAGTGTTGATGGCGTTGTGCGACACTTTATTTATAAACAGGTGGGCGACCTGCCACTGGTCATGCTCAATGGCTTTTCCGATGCCGACGTGCAAACCAGCGTGGCTGAACGGCTACGTCTGCTCAACGTTGCGGCCGGATCAGGAATGGCCTTGGTCATGATGCTGGCCTTGATTCTGACCTTGGTCGTGCGGCAGCGCGAGCTGCAAATAGGCCTCCTTGCCCAATTGAAAGAATCCAACACGCGCAACACCGCACTCTTCAATGCCACGAATGACGCAGTAATTCTGCTCGATGGTGATCGATCTATTGATTGCAATCCTCAGGCGCTGAAGATTTTTGGTGCCACCAACAAGGAAGAGTCTCTTGGCTTTTCGCCCTGGTCACCGCTCTTTACCCCGCCATTACAACCAGACGGCACCGAATCGGCAGTCTATGCACAACAATGTAGCGAGCAGGCGTTACAGCACGGCACGCACCGCTTTGAGTTTCTGTACAAACGGATCGACACCGGCGACGAATTTCAAGTGGACATCATGCTCACGGCGATCGAATCCAACGGCAAGATAATTCTCCAGGCCGTGCTGCGTGATATCACCGAACGCGTCCGCGTCGAGAGGCAGCTTCAGGCCGCCAACGAGCAACTCACCCAGCGCAGTGAAGAGCAGGATCGCTTTCTCTCCATGTTGAGCCATGAGCTCAAAACGCCCATTTCAGTCATCCAGATTCTGGCCGGCAACAAAGGTGTTTTGCCACCGGTTCGTGATCGCATCACCCGGTCTGTTGCAGACATGAACGCACTGATCGAGCGCTGCGTGCTGTCCGGGCGGCTGGAGCATGGGGACGTTGACGTCACCCCGATGCTTTGCCGCGTCGATCAACTCATCCGCAATATTCAGTCCGCGAGCGGTGCCCCCGAGCGCCTGACGATCCATGCCGACAATGTGCCTCCCTGCACAACCGATGCACAACTCCTGAACGTCATCCTGACCAACCTCGTTGAAAACGCCCTCAAGTACGGCGCAAAAGAGACACCCATTGATATCCGTGTGATCTCCGCAGTTGATACGGGGCGCTCAGGGCTCCAGATAGACATTGCCAATCCACCGGGATCCGCTGAAGCCCCTGACCCCGAGCGGGTTTTCAGCAAGTATTACCGGGCCAAGGGCGCACATGGCGAATCCGGGTCTGGCCTCGGCCTTTATATTGCCTCTGGCCTTGCGAACAAGCTGGGTGGGGCGCTACGCTATCAATTCACCAATGGCCTCATTGTCTTCACCCTATGGATACCCGCCTAAATATCATCGTTGTCGAAGACAACAACAATCTGCGCGAAGCGTTCGTTGAAGCGCTGTCCGCCATGGCGCATCAGGTCATCGGCGTCGATTGTGCCGAAGCACTGGATGAAACCCTGGGTGCTTTCACTGCCGACGTTGTCGTCCTCGATCTCAACCTGCCGGGAGAAGATGGCATCAGCGTCGCCAAGCGGCTGCGCGACGTCTATCCCGAGATTGGCATCATCATGGTGACCGCCCGTACCCAGTCCAGCGATGTCTCCGCCGGCTATAGCTGCGGTGCCGACATTTACCTGACCAAGCCAACCACCGTCGACGAACTGGGCGCCGCGCTACAAGCCTTGTCTCGCCGTGTGCGCCCGCGACCAGCGGCGGCTGAGCTTCTGGTACTTAAACCCGCTACACGCCAGTTAACGTCAGCGACCTCGGCAATCGACCTGACCGCCATTGAAACGATGCTGCTTGCCGCGCTGACCCAGTCACACGATCACTATCTGGACAACTGGCAGCTGATTGAGCTGTCCGGCAAAGAGTCTGACGAAACCGCCAAAGCCACGCTGGAAGTTCAGATCACCCGCCTGCGCAAAAAACTGACCCAGGTCGGTGCCGCAACCCCCGCCATCAAGGCGGTTCGGGGGGCGGGTTACCAACTCTGCGTCCCGGTCGAGATCCGCAAACACTAAGGCGCACCTACGAAATAACCTCCCTGTTTGTGGTGAGTTGTCGGGGTGAACCCCGACCTACGATCGGCCTGGGTTGTTATTTTGCCTTGATGTAATCAGCGATCAGCCCAGCAATTCTTTTTCCTGATAGGGCTGCCGAGGTATTGATTGGCGCCGATTTCCTTCGCATAGCCGAATTGCGGCGGCCGGTAGGTCGGGCTTCAGCCCGACGCCCAAGTGGATTGGAGAGCCGATTCGGGAAGTTATTTCGGACTCGTTCCTAAGCCGTTTTGCTCGACCAGAAAGCGCTCAGCGTAATGACGTCGACACTACAGCTTGCTATACTGGCTGCATCAACCCAAAAGGAACCGCCATGCCACCGGCCACCCTCATCGCCAAGCGCGACACACTGAATTTACGCATCAAGCCCGAAGTGCGTGCCTTGATTGACCGGGCGGCCAAAGCGCGGGGGAAAAATCGCACCGACTTCATTCTTGACGCAGCGCGCATTGCTGCCGAGGAAGCGCTGCTGGATAAAGCCTTGCTGCTGGTCAGCCCGGAGGCTTACACCGAGTTTGTGGCACGTCTTGACCGTCCTCCCGCCCCCAATATTCGCCTGCAAAAAACCCTCAAAACGCAGCCTCCTTGGGATCAGCAGTGAGCTTGACAGCCCCCGAGCCGCTCACCCTTCATCACGATACGGCTGCGTTTTCCTGCGGCATGGAGAGTCTGGATCATTGGCTTAAACAGCGTGCCCTGAAGAATCAGGCAAGCGGTGCTTCCCGCACCTTTGTCGTCTGCGAGGGGCGCCGGGTCGTCGCCTATTACGCACTGGCCTCAAGCGCAGTGGCGGCTGAAACGGCCACCGGGCGCTTGCGGCGCAACATGCCTGACCCTATTCCGGTGGTTGTTCTGGGGCGCTTGGCCATTGATCAATCGCTGCAACACAAAGGCATGGGTCGCGCCCTGGTTCGTGATGCCTGTTTGCGAGTGATTGCCGCGGCTGACGCCATTGGTATTCGCGGAATGGTTGTCCATGCCGTGTCGGCCACGGCGCAGGCCTTTTACGAGCATGTTGGATTTGACCCATCGCCGCTGGATCAATTGACCTTGATGGCAAGCCTTGCCGATCTTCGCGCAGGGCTATAGCGAAGAGGCACCTGCTTTAGTGCTAACAAGT
>CAJBIL010000024.1 GCA_903953145.1 uncultured beta proteobacterium | reverse complement strand
CGGTTTTCTAATCTGACGCATCGCGGGATCATTACGAGCGGGCCCTTCCGCTTGACGAAGCATCCGGCGTATGTGGCGAAGAATCTGTCGTGGTGGATGATTTCGATCCCGTTTATGGCCAGCGGTGGCGTTGATGAGGCGTTGCGGCATTGTTTGTTGTTGCTCGGCCTTAACCTGATCTATGTGATGCGGGCAAAGACTGAGGAGTGGCACTTGTCGCGCGATGCGGATTATGTGGCCTACGCGCAGTGGGTGGAGGCGAACGGGATGTTCCGCTTTGTGCGCTATTTGCCGCTGGTGAAGTATTTGGGGTATCGGGTGCCGGGGGTGCGGTAGTGCGGTTGTGACGGTGACGGCGCTTCAGGCTTGAATCGACCACCGCGCGGCAATTTTCGGTATCTGTATGCGTTTAGTGCTGCAATTCGCTCAGCAGTTCCGGGTGTCGATCAAGCAGTCGAAACAGATTTGTCACTGCGGGTAGCGGGCGAGCTTTGCCATTCTCGTAACGCGAGAAGGCATTCGGACCGCCACCGGTGATTCGCGCGGCTTCGAGTTGGGTGAGTTTCAACTTCTTGCGGATTCTTGCCAGTTCGGCAGACTCCTTAGCGTCGATTTCGAGGGCAATCTGTTTGATGGCGTTGGCGAACCGATCACCTTCTCCCGTGTCAAATTCAACCTCGTAACACTGGGGGCAATGCCAGCCGGCAACCTTCGGCACGACTGCTGCATGGCCTTTGTATTCATACGGCACATCCTTGACGGCATGGCGCAGAACGCCCTGTCCGCAGTTCAGGCATTCACGGGGCATCTCATTTCTCCTTGAACTGAATCACAATCGAACCATCCGTGCGCAACGTTACTTTGACATAAGCCACTTTGCCATTCGGCTTATTGCCCTAAGCGGCTGCCAGAAGGCTTTCGTACGGGATGTGCAATCCATCGTGCAAGCGTTTAACCATCTACATCCTGAACTTGATGGCCTCGATTGGATCTGTCGGACCGATGGGGAAATGCTTGCGCTCATAGGCCTCAATGAGCGTTACAAGAATCTCCATCTCGTCCGCCTCGGGCGTTCCTTCCTGTGCCTGGAATACGCGTTCCAGAGATTTGAATGCAGCACGCAAGTCGTCGTCGCTGCGGATTGGCTTAATATTCATTGATGCTCTCCACGTTGATTTGGCCAAGCATAGCCTTCTGAAAACCCGTTATTTCCCCGCAAGCCGCCGCACCGTTACCGACTCCCCGCCAATCCCCCAGTTGTCGGTTAAAACTTCGTCGATCACCACTACGGTGGTCTGCGGGTTTTTATTCAACACGCGTTGGAGCAGGCTGGTTACGCCGGCGATCAGTTCGGCTTTTTGTTCGGCGGTGGCGCCTTCGTTGGTGATTTTGATATTGACGTAGGGCATGTTAACTCCTGATGTGTGGGGTGGTGGGGTTTGGGCGTGACGCGATGTAGGCGCCGAGTGAGACAAAAACGAGGGCGGCCATTAGCCAGAGGGTGAGCGGCTCGCCGAGCAGTGGCACAGCGAGTACGCCGGCGGTGACTGGTACCAGCGCAAGGAAGGCGGCGGTGCGTTCGGAGCCGAGTCGCTCAACCGCGCGCAGGAAGAAAATCATCGCCAGAATGGTGGCGCCAATGCCCTGAAACAAGCCCTGCATGAGCAGCATTGATATGGGTGCAGCATCTAGCGCCTTGGGCAGCAGCATGGCGTAAAACGGCAGGTAGACCACGGCCGAGCCGAGCGCCACGGCGCGCGTTAGCGTCCAGGCCGAGTAGCCCCAGTGTTTGGCCAGAACGCTATAGAAAGCCCAGGCGATGGATGAGGCGAGCAGCAGGCCGTCGCCAAGCAGGATGGCGGTGGAGGGATGCGAGAAGTAGGGCGCGGCCGCGCAGATCATGCCGGTGGCGATGCTCGCCAGACCAAGGCTGCGAATACGCGAGGGGCGCATGCCGAACATCAGCCAGACAATGGCGGTGATCAAAAAGGGTTGCAGACCGG
>CAJBIL010000023.1 GCA_903953145.1 uncultured beta proteobacterium | reverse complement strand
GGTCAGGCCGGTATGCGCGCTGTAGGCCGGGTTGACGCTGAGAATGCGGTAGTCGGCGGGCTGCCCGTCGTCGTTACAAACCAGTTCATGCAGTGCAACGCCCTCGGTCATGTTGGCGAACAGCGTCTGGAAGCGGGCATCGCTCTGGGTCAGCGCTTCGGCGTGGCGCTCCTGCCGGTTGCGTTCGATTTCGGCGGCCAGGCGGCGCATCTTGAGCAGGCTGCCGATGCGTGCAAACAGCTCTTCTTCGGCAACCGGCTTCAGGATGTAGTCGGTAACGCCGAGGTTAAACAACTCGATGCGCCGTGTTTTGTCGTCGAACGCGGTGACGGCGATGATTGGCGTATCGCCTTTCGCGCTGGTATCACGGCGGATGTGATTGACCAGTGCGAGGCCGCTCATCGTGCCATCAAGCACGATATCGGTCAGCACCAAGTCGTAGTCGTCCTGTTTGAACTGTTGCCAGCCTTCTTCCGCCGAGGCGAAAGAATCAACCGTCAGCCCTTTGCGCTCCATGATGGTCTGGAGTACGGCGCGCTGGCTCCGGTTGTCCTCGATATACAGCACGCGTCCGTGGATAGGTGCGTGCATGGACGGAAAGCGTTTGATGAAAGCGAGTAATTGCTCGACGTCGTTGCGGTGAAAAATATCGGTCACGCCGGCTGGCAAGGCCTTCGCCAAGGCATCGGCGCTATCGACGGAAGTTAGCAGAACAAAGGGTTTGCTGGCGTATTGCGTGAGATGGCGCACGCGCTGACAAAGCGCAATGCCTTCCATATCCGGCAAATAGAAGCTGGAGCAGACGAAGTCGACGTATTGTCTGGCGATCAGCGCCAGTGCTTCTGCCCCGTTGTTGCAGACAAACAGCTCGCAATCGCTCTTGTCGAGCGAAGCCTGAAACATGCGCTGGAAAATCTTGCTGTCGTCAACCAGCAAAACCTTGCGCCGCAAGTCTTTTGCAGGAGTCGCTGTCGCCTTGCCGGCAAACTCAGCTTGAGTTGGGGAATGTACGTTCATCTGCCAGGTGCTGCCCTGCAAGGCGCGTGGATAGGCGATCTAGCGCAACGATGCCTGAAGATGCCCGTGGATAAAGGCGCTTCAGGCATGTGGCTTGTAGATCACCGTTTGGCGCGGCTTGGCGGCCGGTTCATCCGACAAGCGCATCGGCACTCAGTTTTTCTTGGTGGCCTTTTTCGGGGCGTCGCCCTTGAACTCGTTCTCGACCAGCGGCGGTGCGTCAACCTGCGGTACATGACACTGCACGCAGTTGTAACGTGCCGAAGAGGCTTCTTCCAGTTTCTTGCCTTCGCGGGTGATGAAGTGGCTGTCGCCAACCTTCGGTGCATTTTTCTTCTTGAAATTAGCCGCTGCGTGGCAGTCCATACACTGATTGTTTTCGAGGTTGATCTCGTCGAAGTTTTCAATCGAATGCGGGATCACGGGCGGCTGTGTGCTGAACGTACGCGCGACCTTGTCACCCGAGCTCCCCGGGCGCTTGCCAACGTAGGCTTTGGTTTCGGCCGCCTGATCGGGCGTCGAAACATCAACGCCGCGCATCGATTTGGTATTGTCGGCCGCAAACGCCAGCGCGGAAATGCAGGTTGCCACAGCGGCGATAGTCAGTTTAAGAGTCTTGTTCATGATTGGCGTTGCCTCCACGTCAGGTGATGATTCGAGAATTTAATGACCGTT
>CAJBIL010000022.1 GCA_903953145.1 uncultured beta proteobacterium | reverse complement strand
CGGCTTTCCGTGATCAGGCATAAAAGGACGGCGTTTCAAATGAAGACTTTTTCCGCCAAACCGCATGAAGTAAAGCGCGACTGGCTGGTGGTTGATGCCACCGACAAGGTGCTTGGGCGTCTCGCCACAGAAATTGCTCGTCGCCTGCGCGGCAAGCACAAGCCCGAATTTACACCCCACGTTGATACTGGCGACTATATCGTTGTTACCAACGTTGAGAAACTTCGTGTTACTGGCAATAAGGCTGAAGACAAAAAGTACTTCCGCCACACGGGTTACCCGGGCGGTATTTACGAAACAAGCTTTGCCAAGATGCAACAGCGTTTTCCGGGGCGTGTCTTGGAAAAAGCCGTCAAGGGCATGCTTCCAAAGGGGCCGCTGGGTTATGCCATGCTCAAAAAGATGAAGTGTTACGCGGGTGGTGATCATCCTCACGCTGCGCAGCAGCCTAAAGTTCTAGAGCTCTAAGGGGTCGAAATGGCTGAAAATTCCTACTATGGTACTGGTCGGCGCAAAAGCGCTGTAGCCCGTGTTTTCATGAAGCGTGGCAGCGGTAACATCGTTGTTAACGGCAAACCGGTTGATGAATATTTTTCGCGAGTTACCGGCCGCATGATTGTTCGTCAGCCGCTTGAGCTGGTTGAGCAGACGGCGACCTTTGACATTCTTGTCAATGTCGCTGGTGGTGGTGAGTCGGGACAGGCGGGTGCTGTACGTCATGGTATTACCCGGGCATTGATCGAATATGATGTCGCACTCAAGCCATCGTTGTCCAAGGCAGGCTTTGTGACGCGTGATGCCCGAGAAGTCGAACGTAAAAAAGTGGGTTTCCACAAGGCGCGTCGCCGCAAGCAATTCTCGAAGCGCTAATCGATTCAAGCTTTACACCAAAAGCCGCCCATGGGCGGCTTTTGTGTTTTTCAAGCTTGCGGATTATGATTGCTTGGTTATAAAGGAGGCATTGATGATCAAGGTTGGAATTGTTGGCGGTACGGGTTATACCGGCGTCGAATTGTTGCGTTTGCTTGCCCAGCACCCGGGCGTGGAGATTACTGCCATCACATCGCGTGGTGACGCGGGTGTCGCTGTTGCCGAGATGTTTCCAAGCCTTCGCCGGCGAGTAGGTCTGAAGTTTGAAGATCCCGCCAGTGCAAATTTAAGGGCGTGTGACGTCGTATTCTTTGCAACACCAAATGGAATCGCAATGCAGCAAGCCCCTGTATTGCTTGACGCCGGCGTTCGCGTGATTGATCTGGCCGCAGATTTTAGGATATCCGATATTTCTGAATGGGAGAAATGGTACGGGATGCAACATGCTTGCCCTGAATGGGTTGCCAAAGCCGTCTATGGCTTGCCTGAGGTCAATCGCGCGGCAATCAAGAGCGCACGCTTGATCGCAAACCCGGGGTGTTATCCAACGGCCGTTCAGTTGGGTCTTATGCCACTGGTGGAGATGGGGCTGGTTGAGGTTGATCATTTGATCGCCGATGTTAAATCAGGGGTGTCCGGTGCTGGACGAAAAGCCGAGATCAGTTCCTTGTTTGCTGAGGCATCCGATAACTTCAAGGCTTACGGAGTTCATGGCCACCGGCATTTGCCTGAAATTCGGCAGGGCTTGTCGCGCATGGCTCAGCAAAGCGTCGGATTGACATTTGTGCCGCACCTTACGCCTTTGATTCGCGGTATTCATGCCACCTCGTATGCCCGAATCAAGAAAGAGGCTGACTTTCAGGCGGTTTACGAAGCGCGCTACATCGATGAGCCTTTCGTTGACGTGATGCCTGCAAAGTCACATCCGGATACACGTTCGGTGAGAGCCGCCAACATTTGCCGGATCGCCGTGCACCGTCCTCAGGGGGGCGATACGCTGGTGGTGCTTTCGGTCATTGATAACCTTGTGAAAGGCGCCGCAGGGCAAGCGGTCCAAAATATGAATATCATGTTTGGGCTTCAGGAAACTCAAGGTTTATGGCAATTGCCGGTACTGCCTTAAAGCTCAAGCGGCTTCGCCAACGTTTTGGTATTGGCGCGCCTAGGCTTGCTATCAGGGCACACCTGGCTTGGTATTGGCGGCTATTGGCGACCGTGGCTGTCCTTTCCATTTCTTTGGCTGCTGCAGCTTGGATCTATGATGCGGGACGGCGCATCGCCGGTTTTCATAGCGAAGAATCCGTGCGGGAAATTGAATCGCTGAAGATCAGGGTTTCTCAGCTCGATGAGGCGCTAAGTAAGTACCGGGGAATTGCAGGCTCAGGCGAAAGCAGTTTGCGCATCGAACACGCGACACAGCAGCAATTAGTTCGCCAAGTAAAGTCACTGGAAGCAGAAAACGCTGGTCTTAAGCAAGACTTGGCTTTCTTTGAGGAATTGATTCCTGCTTCAGAGTCGGCTGGGCAGTCTGGGCTGAAAATTAGTCGCATGCGGATCGAGCCAGAGACTTCTTCTGGGCAATATCGATACAGAATGCTTTTTGTGCATAACGGCGGGCGCCAGGAAAAGTCACTCAAGGGCGATTTGCAACTACTCGTCAAAGTGCAGCAAGCAGGCAAAGATGTTATGATTATTTTTCCTTCGGATAACGAGCGCCATCTCTTGAAGTTTCGTTTTGAAATCAAGTATTTTCAACGAGTTGAAGGCCTTTTTACGGTGCCTTCAGGCACCATCCTGAAAGCTGTAGAGGCACGTTTTTTGCAAGATGGTGTAGTGCGCGCCCGGCAATCAGTAACCCTCTGAATGGTGGTGTAAAATGTTTGGTGGCAAAAAAAATAGTAAGCCGCAGAATCGTATCGACAGTCTCATCGGCGCAGGAACACATATCGATGGAAATATAACTTTTAGTGGTGGTTTGCGCATTGATGGCGAGATTCGCGGCAATATCAGTTGTGAAAAAGGACAGTCAGGCACCTTGGTCGTTAGTGAACAAGCCAGCGTTGAAGGTGAAATTTCGGTTGGCCATGTCGTAATTAACGGCACGGTTGTCGGACCAGTATTAGCCGGTGAGTCATTGGAACTACTACCTAATGCGCGTGTCACAGGTGATGTTGAGTACCATCAACTGGAAATGCAGCAGGGCGCAGTTGTTCAGGGGCGCTTGGTGCACAGAACGAGCGCCAAAACAGTAGAACTCAAATTGGCGGCCAGCAATTAATCCCGAACTCGGGTGATTTAATATTTTGATTCAGTAGGAGGTCGTAATGAATGCAGTTGCCGATATGCCTTTGCCGTTCGTATTTACTGATAATGCAGCGAACAAGGTAAAAGAATTGATTGAAGAGGAAGGTAATTCCGAACTTAAGTTGCGGGTCTTTGTTACAGGTGGTGGTTGTTCCGGCTTTCAGTACGGATTTACCTTTGACGAAGTTGCCAACGAAGACGACACTGCAATGCAAAAAAACGGTGTTACCTTGCTTATTGATCCTATGAGCTACCAGTATCTGGTCGGCGCAGAGATTGATTACAGCGAGGGCCTGGAAGGTTCGCAGTTCGTAATCAAAAATCCAAATGCTTCTTCAACCTGTGGGTGTGGCTCTTCGTTTTCGGCTTAATTCCAGATCACGAAACAAAAAAGGCGACTTATGTCGCCTTTTTTGTTTCGATGAAGAAGTTACGTGGTTTCACTACTCGATTGATGCAGTCTGAATTTGCGCGGCAAGTTCGAGTTGAACACGTAACGGGGCGATATGATTTTTGTAGCGAGCAAGTTGTGATGATTCAAGAGGTATAGCATTGGGTAGTGCTACTGCAAGTGGATTTACTTGCTGACTATTGATCCGAAATTCATAGTGCAAATGAGGTCCTGAAGCAAGTCCAGTTTGCCCAACATAGCCTATTGCATCACCTTGGCTAACACGGCTACCTTTTTTTATACCTGTTGCAAATCCGCTAAGATGTCCGTAAGCCGTTGAATAAATACCCTGATGCCGAAGAACAATAAGATTGCCGTAACCACCTTGGTGTCCTGCAACTTCAACAATCCCGTCTGCTACAGAGCGAACCTTGGTGCCCGTGGGCGCGCCATAATCGACCCCTTTGTGCGCTCTCCAGGTTTGTAACACCGGATGGAGGCGAGCGTTAGTGAAGCCCGATGTGATCCTCGAAAACTCCAGGGGTGAGCGAAGAAATGCCTTTCGTAAGCTCTTGCCATCAGCCGTGTAGTAGCCCCCTTTGTTTTCTTCTGAAGGGAACCAGTAGGCGTTATAGGTTTTATGATTGTTGGTGAATTCCGCAGAAAGAATACGGCCACTACGCATAGCTTGACCGTACGAGCTAAGTACTTCATAAACGAGCGAAAAATGATCACCTTTGCGCAGATCTCGATGAAAATCGATTTCGCCTGCAAAAATCTCTGCGAGCTGGGTCGCTATTGCATCAGGAATCCCGGCGGCATCCGTAGCGCCAAACAATGAGCTTCGAATTTCGCCAGATTTAACAATAGTTTGTATTTCAAGGTTTTGAATGTGTTCGGCGGTGACAAAGCCACCCTCGTTGCGTTCAATGAGAAGCGTTGCGTCTTTTCCATTCAGCGGGAAATAAAGAGAGTGAAGCTCACCATTCCTTCCCGTTTTGGCCACAACGAGTTTGCCGGGGCGTAATTGACGGGATACTGCCTGCACTTTAGGGTTTAGCCGAAGAAAGTCGGATGCTTCGCGATCAACAACCCCAAGGCGTGCGATCAGGCTGGAAACTGTGTCTGTTCGTTGAACTCGCTCTTCACGAAAAAAAGTATCGCTGCTTGCTGGCTGGATTGGTGAGGTAATTGGTGTTGCAAGTTGTTCTACGATGCTGATCTGCGGAATTTGGCGATCGGCCCCAATTGGTGACGTTGCGAAAGCAGCGACCATTCCAAGTACAGAAAAACTGACCAAGCCAACAGTCGTCCAGCGGAGGAGTATTGGTCGTTCGATCACAGGATTGGAATGCGCTAAAATTCTGTTTTTCTTAAAATGCATAGGTCGCTAGCAGGAAAAAACTTGCAGCAGTCTAACAAAAATATATCCCCGTAAGAACCCCCGGGAAGAAACAATAGAGGCTTTGAATGTTTGCTGTGGAAGAGAGTCTTGAACTAATCAAGCGAGGATCTGCCGAGTTGCTAATTGAAGCCGAGTTGCGAGAACGGCTAAAGAGCGGTCGGCCTTTGCGGATCAAAGCCGGCTTTGATCCGACAGCGCCAGATTTGCATCTTGGGCACACTGTGCTTATCAATAAATTGAAGCATTTTCAGGACTTGGGTCATCACGTCATGTTCCTGATTGGTGATTTTACCGGCATGATAGGGGATCCCACCGGTAAAAATACGACCCGCCCGCCGCTTTCCCGGGAGCAAATTTTAGAGAACGCTAAAACTTACCAGGAGCAGGTTTTTAAGATTCTTGATCCGGAGAAAACAGAAATCTGCTTTAACTCAACTTGGTTTGAGCCGCTCGGGGCATCGGGCATGATCCGGTTGGCGGCATTGCATACGGTCGCCCGAATGCTTGAGCGTGAAGATTTCTCAAAACGCTACAGTAGTGGGCAACCGATTGCTATCCATGAATTTTTGTATCCACTTTGTCAGGGCTACGACTCGGTTGCGATGAGGGCGGATGTGGAGTTAGGCGGTACCGATCAGAAATTCAATCTGTTGGTGGGGCGAGAATTGCAGAAACACTATGGACAGGCGCCGCAGTGTGTTTTGATGATGCCGCTGCTTGAGGGGTTGGATGGCATTAACAAAATGTCTAAATCACTTGGCAACTATGTGGGTATCAATGAGCCGCCGCGTGAGATCTTTGGTAAGTTGATGTCTATTTCTGACAAATTAATGTGGCGTTACTTCGAGCTTCTGTCTTTTCGCACGACGGAAGAAGTGGAAATTTTTAAGCGTGAGATCGCCGAGGGTGGTAACCCCCGCGATGCCAAAGTTTTGCTGGCGCAGGAGATCGTTGAGAGATTCCATGGCGCAGAGGCTTCAATAGATGCACGGAACAATTTTGATGCGCGTTTTCGCCAGGGCGCAATTCCTGACGATATCGCCGATGTAGTGCTGGCCGGGAATGGGCTACCGTTAAATATTGCACACGTTCTTAAACAGGCCGGGCTCACTGCGAGTACCTCAGAAGCGTTGAGAATGATTGAGCAGGGCGGTGTGAAGATGGATGGCGCAAAGATTGAGGATAAAAATCTTCAACTCACCGGGCCGGCGCTGTTTGTCTTGCAGGTTGGAAAGCGTAAGTTCGCACGTATTCAAATCTGCTGATCAATTAAAATCAATGGGTTAGAGTTTTGTTGCCAAGTCATTTCAGAAATATTGCCAAAATGTGTTGACGCTCCCGAATGGGGCTGTATAATTCGCATCTTTCGCTGGTAACGAAATTGCGAAAAAACGAAAAAGAATCAATAGGTTACGCAGTTTTAGTCGTTGCAAAATGCTTTTTTAGAAAATTTTGTAAAAAGCATT
>CAJBIL010000021.1 GCA_903953145.1 uncultured beta proteobacterium | reverse complement strand
TCCGGGTCGCGGCGGAACATTTCAACCGTTGCTTCATCGTGAGTCCGGTGTGCTTTAGCCATTTCGCTTCTCCCAATCTTTCAAGAATCCAAGTGCACGGTCAATATCCTTGCTCTGCGACTTCTTGTCGCCGCCACTGGTGAGCAATATCACCTGATTACCAACCTGCGCGTAATAGACGCGATACCCGGCGCCGACATCAATTCGCAACTCGCCGATGCCGTCTCGCAAGAACTTGCAATCTCCGAATAAGCCAGCCTCAACGCGAGCGATTCGCTTGATGACTGCGATCTTCGCTATGCGGTCACGCAGGCCGTCAAGCCACTCCTGATATAGATCGTTCTCGTTCTCGTCGAGGTAATGGATGATTTCATACATGACTGACTATATCTTAGCTTATAAGCGAATATCTGCAAGGTAGGCTATTTGCCAAAGGTTTCGATAGATTTCTGTCGGCGCGCGTAAATTCTTAGCCGGCAACTACCCGACGCCATATTTTTACCACTAGCTGGTTCATGACCACTAGCTGCCATCGGCACCACGAACAAAAATCCAACCAGTCGCAGTTTTGAAAAATTGCGCTTGGAAGGCTGATTCGAACCCCAGAATGTGACCGCAGGAAACCTCTTTAGGGGTACATCGCCGAGATTTATTTCGAGTGAAATTTAACCGCGCGGCGCGTTCGAGTTTGCGCCAGGTTTCGTGCTCTTTTCTGGTGGTGGTACGTCAAGTTCCTTGGCTTTTGCTTCGCTGATAATTTCCATCAGGTTGACGACCTTGCTGACGCCGGAAGTTGTACGGGCGACGTTGATGGCAGCATCTGCTTCGCGCTGGGTGGCCATGCCCAGCAGGTAAACGCTGCTGGCTTCGGTGATCACTTTGACATGCACGGCGTTGAATTTGCCGGCGTCAATGAAGCGGCCCTTGACCTTGGAGGTGATGTAAGTATCGTTGCTGCGTGCTGAAAAAGAGGTGATGCCGGCGACGATGAGTTCGTTATAGACGCCTTCAACGTTCGGCGTGCTGCTGACGATGCGTTCAACTTCGGTTTTCATTTCGGCTGAAGGGACTTCGCCGGTGAGGAGCACCTTGCGGTTGTAGGCCGTGAAATTGGCATGCACCTTCTCGCCAAATTTCTCGCTAACGCGGGCACTGGCTTTCCATTCAATGGTTTCGTCTTCAGTTTGCGTGCCAATCGTGCGCCGGTCGAGCGTCGCCAGCACGCCGGTCGTTACACCGGCAGCAACCACCGGTACACAGCCTTGCAGCGCGGGGAGGAGGGTGGCGCCAAGCAGCAGGCCAGCGATCAGTTTCTTGTTCATCATTGAGTTTCTCAGCTTATTAAATTGATTCAGTTATCAATTATTCAATGCCCAAAAGCAGGCAATCAATACCATCGCACAGGCAGTGGATGGCGAGTAGATGCGTTTCCTGAATGCGTGCAGTGCGATCGGCGGGGACGCAAATATGCACATCGCCGTCGCGCAGCATGGCGCCGATTTCGCCGCCCCCCTTGCCGGTCAGTGCGACCACGTGCAGGTCGTTATCATGCGCGGCGCGGATCGCTTCGATCACATTGGCTGAATTGCCTGAGGTTGAAATAGCGAGCAGCACATCGCCCGGCTGGCCCAGCGCGCGTACCTG
>CAJBIL010000020.1 GCA_903953145.1 uncultured beta proteobacterium | reverse complement strand
TTTCCCTTGATTTCATCCATTCCGCTTTTAACCCATGCGCGGGTAAAAAACTCGGTTTTTTCGTTGCGTGCATCATGTTCGATACGCTCGCCTTCGCCTTCGATAAAATCGTCCTTGCCTTCGCGTTTTTGCCGGAAACGTGCCAGCCCGTTGGCACCACCAATCGCCGATCCCTTCTGAAAGCCATCTGCATCCTGAACGACGACGAGACGATTTGCCCGAATCTGGAGTGTCCCCTGGGTCAGCACGACATTGCCCTCGAAGGTTTGTACCTTTTTGACGTCGTCGATGCTGATCCGGTCAGCTTCAAGATTGATTGGTTTTTCGCGATCAGCGCGTTCGGCCAGCACTGGTGATGTTGCCGCGATGAGCAAAGCGGCGATCAATAGGCGGGATTTGGCGGGATGGCGCTTGGTAGGCTGAATTGGCTTCATGGTTTTGCGCTTTTTGCGTGTTTGCTTTCAAATTGACCCACGGCCTGTGATTCCAGAACGTAGGTCTGCGTCTTCTGATTAACATTCATGCCAACGCCGGTCAGTCGTGACTTACCCTGGGTAATCAGTACCCGGCTTTTGGTGAAGGCCTTTTCATCATCCGGCAGAACGGTCAGTTCGCTCATCGTCGCGAGTAACGGCGCCTGCTTTCGGGTGGCGGCGCGTTCGATCTGCACATTCTCCGTGAAGTCGACCTGGGCGCCATCACGGCTGACATGACCGCGCGCCGCACTCATGGTGACTGTGGGGCGTGTCGGGTGCAGATAAGCGAGTCTTGGTTTGCTGACGTCCGTCGTATCGTCGTCCGGGTAATGCCGGATCTCTCTGGCATTGAGGGTGTATTGCAGGCGGCCCGTATGGTCGAGTTTGCGAATTTGAGGTGAAGTGATGACGTAGTCGGCATCGTGCCGATGCTTGCCGTCATGGCGCTCTTCAGGTAGTTCGATGGCGTAGCGCAGCCAGAAGGTTAGGCCTGCCAGCGCGAGCATAAGTGTCAGCGGGAAGATCGCACTACCCCAGCTTTTCATTGGTTTTGGGCCGGTAGATAAGGGGCTAGCGCGGCATCGAGTTTCCCCTGGGCGTCGAGAATGAACTCGCAGACTTCACGTACGGCACCCCTGCCACCGCCGCGCACGGTGGCGAGCGAGGCGTAGCGGGCGACCAGCGCATGGCCATCACCGGGGGTGGCGGAGAATCCGCAGAAGGTCATGACCGGCAGATCAACCACGTCATCGCCCATGTAGCCGGCCTGATCTGCGCTGATGTCGAGTTCGACGAGCAGGCTGGCCATTACGGCGCGCTTGTCTTCGACCGCCTGAAACAGCAGATTGATGCCGAGATTTGCAGCGCGTAGCTCAACGCAGTGTGCTTTGCGGCCGGTGATGATGGCGACCGTAATGCCGGCTTTCTGCAACATTTTCAGGCCATGGCCATCGAGCGTGTTGAAGGCCTTTATTTCAACACCGTTGTCGCTGAAATAAAGTGAGCCGTCGGTCAGTACGCCGTCAACGTCAAAGGCCATCAGACGGAGTTTCCGTGCCTGTGCTTTTGCGCTGTCGATGCTGTTGCCTATACGCATCAGATTACCTTGGCCTGGAAAAGATCATGCATGTTCAAGGCGCCAATCAACGCGCCATGCGCATCAACGACCGGCAGCTGACTGATTTTGTAATGCTCCATCATTGCAACAGCTTCGACCGCGAGTTTGTCCGGTTCGATTGCGCGCGGCGTGCTGCCCATGACGTCGGCGACAGTCAGGGTACGCAGATCGAGGTTTCTGGCAAAGGCGCGGCGCAGGTCGCCATCGGTGAAAATACCGAGTATCCGGCGTTCCGCATCAACAACGACGGTCATCCCGATGCCGCCCCGCGAAATTTCGAGGATGGCTTCGGCGACGCTGGCTTCCGGGCTGCTGAAGGGCACGCTTGCGCCATCGCGCATCACATCGCGCACCCGC
>CAJBIL010000019.1 GCA_903953145.1 uncultured beta proteobacterium | reverse complement strand
CACACGGTGCGCCAACCTTTGCCCTGCGCCCCGGCGCTGCCGGTGCAGCCATCGCGGCTGCGGCCCGTGGCTTGCCACAGCCGCGCGCCATCATCATCGTTAGCGCGCACTGGGATACGGCAGTTCCGACGGTCGGTCTTGCCGATCAACCGGCAACGATTCATGACTTCGGGGGCTTCCCGGATGCGCTATACGCCATGCGCTACCCGGCCACGGGCTGTCGTGAGGCAGCCCGGGAAGTTGTGGCCGCAATCAAGGCTGCCGGCCTCGCCGTGCAAGAAGATGCCGGGCGTGGCCTTGACCACGGCGCATGGGTGCCGCTACAGATGATGTTCCCTGATGCCGACGTGCCGGTGATCCCGCTCTCCATTCAAAGCCACGGCGGCCCGGCAGCGGCTTACCGTCTGGGTCAGGCACTGGCGCCACTGGCCGCGCGAGGGTTTCTGGTCATTGCTTCCGGCAATATCACGCACAGCCTGCGCGACTATCAACTAGCCAGCCGCAGTGGCGGCCAGACGCCCGCTTATGTGCGCGAATTCTCGGACTGGATAGCCAGTCACCTCGTTGCACGCGACATTCCGGCGCTACTTGACTACCGCCGGCAAGCGCCCGGTGCGCAGGCGGCCCACCCGAGTGATGAGCATTTGCTGCCGCTTTATGTCGCACTGGGTGCTGGCGGAGACAACGCACGCGCTGAACGCATTCACGCCGGCATCGACGATTACGTCATCGCCATGGATGCCTACGCATTTTGGCCGCAATGAGTCGATGAAAGACCCGTTTGCCTGAAACCCTGTTTTACCGTTACCTCAACAAGGCGCTTTACCATGATTGTCATGAAGAAACTGACCCGTCTGACGCTTGCCGCTGCAACGATTGCCACCCTTGGCAGCACCGCTTTTGCTGCCCCGGAAACATTTGCCATCGACGGTACGCATAGCTTCCCCCGGTTCTCCTATAGCCACTTGGGCTACTCGACACAACTGAGCCGCTTCAACAAAACGTCCGGCAAAATCGTACTCGACAAGGAAGCGAAAACGGGAACCGTCGATGTGCTTATCGATATGAAGTCCGTGGATACGGGCTTTGCTGTATTTGACGAGCACATTCAGGGTGAGGACTTCCTCGACACGGGGAAATTCCCGACCGCCACATTCAAGTCCACCAAGGTTCGCTTTGAAGGCGACAAGCCCGTGGCGATTGAAGGCAATCTGACGATCAAGGGGGTTACCAGACCAGTCACCCTGAATGTCAGTTCCTTTCAGCGGATGCCCCACCCGATGATGAAGCGGGACGCGATCGGCGCCAATGCCAGCACAAAAATCAGCCGTACCGAGTTCAACGCCGGCAAACATGCCCCTTACGTGGGCGATGAAGTGACCATCGACATCGCGGTTGAAGCTGTCAAGGAATAATGCTGGGGAGAGCAGTTAACCACGTAGGTCGTGGCCCAAGGCCAGGAGCCCTAGGCCCCCACAGGGCTTTGCGCGGGTTCACCCCCGACGGCTGTTTTGTCGGGGTGAACCCCGACCTACGCAGGGAAGCGATTTCTTCATCAGGGGTGGTGGTTTTCGCAACGAGGGCAATCCAGGACACCCGTTCGTTGCGGGCTGGCGTTTACT
>CAJBIL010000018.1 GCA_903953145.1 uncultured beta proteobacterium | reverse complement strand
GTCCATCACGTACTATTTTGCGGGCAGAGTGAAGCCAAATTTTTCAAAAATGGCACGCGCCGCCGGGGCACGCAGATAAGCGAAAAACGCCTCGGCAGCGGTTCCCGCACGCTTGGTCAATGCCATGCGCTGGTTTAGCGGCTGGTGCATGCTGTCCGGGATCAGCGCATAGCTCCCCAGTTTAGCGACCTCCGGGGAAAGCACCAGAGAGTAAGCAAAGATACCGCCCTGCGCCGAACCGCTAGTGGCAAACTGCGCGGCCTGGGAGACGTTTTCGCCGAGCACAAGTTTGTCCTTGATAGCTTCCCACAGACCAGCTGATTTCAACGCTTCCTCGGCACGCTTGCCGTAGGGAGCGTGCTCGGGGTTAGCGATGGCGAAACGCATCACCTTGCCCTCGCGCAAGGCTGTCGCCAGCCCCTTCAACTCCCCGTCTGCAACGATGGAAACGCCATGCGGCACCATGAGCACAATGCGCCCGATAGCGTAGAGGCTGCCTTCATCACGCAAAAAACCCTGCGTGGCCAACCTGAAAATATAACCCTCGTCGGCCGAAAGGAAGAGATCAAACGGCGCGCCTTGCGGAATCTGACGCGCAAAATTACCGCTCGATCCAAAACTGATGCGAACTTCCTTGCCCGTCTCTTGCTGAAAGCGCGCCGCAACTTCCGACAGGGCGAATTTCAGATCGCTGGCAGCGGCCACACTGACTGGCTCGTCTCCGGCCGATGCAAGTGCGCTGAAAGACAACAACAGAACGACAAGCGCGCAATACCGTTTCAGGAACAAGCACATAAAACCTCCGTTATGCACAAAATAGCATAACGGAATTTTAGCACCATCCTTTCCTGTCACAACCCGTTCCGCGCGTTCAGGCGCCATCATCGCCAAGCCTATCCTTCAGCAGGTCTGCGAAAGCCGTCAGATCTGCGTCGAGCATTACTGACACCCGCGCCTCCATCGCCCGATAGCGGCGTAACACTTCGTGGCCGAAAGGAGTCACTTGCGCGCCACCGCCGCGCACCCCGCCCGTGGCGGTAAGCACCAAGGGCTCGCGAAAATTTCGGTTCATGCTCTCCACCAGCTGCCACGCGCGCCGATAGCTCATACCGAGGCTGCGCCCGGCCGCGGAAATCGAGCCGGTTGCGGCAATCGCTTCAAGCAAGGCGGTTTTCCCCGGACCGATCGAAGTCGACATTCCCAGTAGAAGGCGCAAGCCAACGCGCAAAGACGGTTCTTTCCCGCGCATGCTTTCAGGCGACCCGGTTCTGCGCCGCGCCGCGCGCAAAAGCTTCGATGTTGTCGATCATCTGATCGACCAGCGCCTGCATCGCCGGCCGGCTGGCCCACGCCACGTGCGGGGTGAGCAGGAAGTTGGGGAGGGCCAGCAGTTCCGGCGCGAGCAATGGATTTCCGGCGCTTGGTGGTTCGACACTGAGCACATCGAAACCGGCGCCGGCAATCCATCCTTCGCGCAAGGCCTGCGACAATACGACCTCATCGACCAGACCGCCGCGCGCCGTATTGATCAGCAAGGCCGACGGCTTCATTGCACGCAACTCGGCTTCGCCGATCAGGTTTTTTGTTTCTGGCGTCAGCGGACAGTGCAAGGAAATT
>CAJBIL010000017.1 GCA_903953145.1 uncultured beta proteobacterium | reverse complement strand
CTGCTGATGGGTACCATTGTGACCGGTCTGTTTGTCGCCATCTCGATGACGACCGGCGGCGGTGCATGGGACAACGCCAAGAAGTACATCGAAGACGGCCATTTTGGTGGCAAGGGTTCCGAAGCCCACAAGGCCGCCATTACCGGCGATACCGTTGGCGATCCTTACAAGGATACGGCCGGCCCGGCGGTTAACCCGCTGATCAAGATCATCAACATTGTGGCGCTGATGATTGTGCCGCTGGTTGCCTGACCTTTAGCCGTTTTTTGACCGTTTTTGTCGGTTCTTTAATTAAACGGGGCAGCCGCTTGGCTGCCCCGTTTTTTTGTACTGAATCTCCAGAAGCTTCTACAAGGCGCGCCGGATGGTGATTTGGCACACTAACTCTCTGAAGACCCGCGTATTTATTGGCGTTCCATCAATCTGACGAGCTAGAACGCCATTCCATGCGGCTTGCAGGCCGACTCATTTTTCCGGTTAAAGTTGAACCGCCGGGTTCAGCGTGTAAATCCCGGTCAGACTGGCCTGGTCGAGAATATGTCCCTGCATTGCCGCGCGTACGTGCTGCCCGGTGAGTTTGCCATCCACCGGGAGTGCAGAAATATCAAGGGCAAAAACCGTAAAAACGTAGCGATGGCGAATTTCATCATTCCACGGCGGGCAGGGGCCGTCGTAGCCGTAGTAATCGCCGCACATGTCCTTGTCGCTCGCGAACCAGCCGGTGTAGTCGTTAATTCCGTGCCGGGCGCCGTGTGCTGCGGCCGGGCCGGGTTTGCCGCGTGGCGTCACGTCGCTGGAGAATTCGCCTTGCCGGATCGCGTGCAGGCTTGACGGCAGATCAATCAGTACCCAGTGGAAAAAGTCCACGCGAGGTAGCGAGGCCGGTACGCTGCGACCTTCCTGATTAACGTCGTCCCCCTGGCTCGGTACATCCGGGTCGTGGCAGATGACGACGAAGGATTGTGTCCCGGCAGGTACCTCAGACCACTGCAACGACGGATTCAGGTTCTGGCCGAGACAGACATGGTGTGCCGTATCCGGGATGCAGAAAGCGAAATCACCCGGTATCTTTTGTCCTTCATTGAAGCTGCTACTGGTCAGTTTCATTGTTGCTCCTCCTGGTTAATCATTCTGCTGCATGTCGTTTGAAATCACGAAGCCGGAAACCTGATAGCCATAATGTTGCGAAATACGCGACGGCGCCAAGGCTGACAATCACAGATAGCCTTAGCAACCGCTCCAGCAGCCCGAAGTGCAGCCATTCGGCAGCCTGACCGGTAGAAAACCAGAGCACGATGCCCATCACCAGCATGGCAAACAGCAGCTTTGCGTAGAAGACGGGCCAGCCCGCTTGCGGCGTGTAAATGCCGTGTTGACGCAAGCCCCGGTAGAGCAGCGCAGCATTCAGGCAGGCCGCAAGGCCGATTGATAGCGCCAGCCCGGCATGTGCGAGCCAGCCAATCAGCGCCAGATTGAGAATTTGCGTCACAAAAAGTGAGAGCAGCGCAATTTTGACCGGCGTCCGTACGTTCTGCCGGGCATAAAAACCGGGCGCCAGCACCTTGACCAGAATCATGCCGAGTAGCCCTACACTGTAGGCGACCAGCGCATCCCGGGTTTTGAATACGTCATCGGCACTGAAAGCGCCGTGATGAAACAGCGTCGCGATCAGTGGCACGGCGATGATCGCCAGCGCCAGCGCGGCGGGTGCGGCAAGCAGCAAAGTCAGGCGCAGCCCCCAATCGAGCAGCTTCGAGTATTCCTCGAATTTCTGACCGGCATGATATTTGGCCAGCGATGGCAGAAGGATGGTGCCAAGCGCAGCACCAAGCATCCCGGCCGGGAATTCCATCAGTCGATCCGCGTAATAAAGCCAGGAAACGCTTCCCGTGCCGAGAAAAGAGGCAAAGATTGTATTGATCAGCAAACTCACCTGCGCGACAGAAACGCCGAGCACGGCGGGGCCCATCAGGCGCAGAATTCGGCGGACGCCTTCATCCTTCCAGTTAAACGAGAAGCGCGGCAGCATGCCGATTCGCTTCAGGTAAGGCACTTGAAACAGCAGCTGAAGTGCACCACCCAGAAAAACTGCCCAGCCAAGAACCAGAATGGGTGGGTCGAACCAGGGTGCCGCAAAAAGCGCCATGCCGATGAAGGCAAGATTGAGCAGTACCGGCGTGAATGCGGGCACGGCAAAGCGGCTCCATGTGTTGAGAATACCGCCGGAAAGTGCGACCAGCGACATGAACAGAATGTAGGGGAAGGTAATGCGCGTCAATTCGACGGTTAATGCAAATTTGTCGGCGTCGGCAGCAAAACCGGGCGCCGATATATAAACAAGCACTGGTGCAGCAGCCATACCGAGCAGTGTTACAACCAGCAATATGAGGAAAAGCAGGCTCGCCACATGATTTACCAGGCGTCGGGTTTCCTCGTCGCCGCGCTGATTTTTATATTCGCCAAGAATCGGCACAAAAGCCTGCGAAAAAGCACCCTCCGCAAATAAACGCCGCAGCAAATTGGGTAGCTTGAAAGCGACAAAAAAAGCATCCGTCAGCATGCCTGCACCAAACGTACGTGCAATCACAAAATCACGCACGAACCCGAGAATGCGGGACAGCAAGGTCATCCCGCTAACAGTAATGAGGGCTTTTAGCAGATTCATTTTTTGGGTTTGACTCGTATCTGCTGCGCGAAAGACGCCATCTTAGCCGCTTCATGACACGAGTAAAACAGGGCGGCTATCCGCGCAATGCACAAGGAACAGGTTTGTTGAGGGGTTGCTTGCATGCAGCGCCGTAACTCCGTATAATCCTGCGTTTTCGATCAACGCATCAGCTATTTTTAGGGACAACATTCATGGCCAACAGCGCACAAGCACGCAAGCGTGCCCGCCAAGCCGTTAAACAACGTGCTCACAACGCTAGCCTGCGCTCCACCTTGCGCACCGCTGTCAAGCGTGTGCAAAAGGCGATTGTCGCTGGCGACAAAGCTGCTGCTCAAAGCATTTACCAGGAATCAGTCTCGGTGCTTGATCGCATCGCCGACAAAAAAATCATTCACAAGAACAAGGCATCGCGCCATAAGAGCCGCCTGTCGGCCCAGATCAAGGCGCTTGCTGTCGCAGCCTGATCAGTTCTTGCTGAAACTAAAACGGCGTCTTAGGACGCCGTTTTTATTGGTATCAAGCTTGATATTTCAAGCAGGCTCAGGCTTTTTTGCCTTTGCCATCAATCGGGCAAACCCCGTCAAGTACTTGTAGATCGTTGTCCTGAGCGAAGTTCAAGACAAACCGGTACGCCATTGGCTCGACCTCGTAAAGCCGCCCGTCAACAAATACCGCTTTTTCACCACTGTAGTCACCAGGTCCGACATAAGGCGAATACTTCATTTTCTTTTCGGCACCGAAAGCTGACAGCACGCCACAAAGCCTCTCGGCCCAGTCACTGGGGCGGAATTTTTTACCTTCGGTAGTCAGCCCGATGATGATGAATGTGTTGTTCGACGAAATACTCATGTATCGGCGATGTCCCGGCAATGTGCACCGTGAATTATGGTCATTAGGCTCCTGCATCTGCAGGGAAGCGCACGGATTCTAACAGAAAGGGTGAGGCGTCGTCAGTCGACGGACGCATGGTGTGTTATCTGGAAAAATTCAACAGTATCATGCCCCGCATTTCTTACGCCTGCCTTGCAAAAAACAAGGCGCGCCTTGCATTCCTATAATTTACTGCATATAGTCGATACATCTGATTGATATTAAGGTGTTTTTATGCAGCCTTCAATGAGCGCAAAGTACGGTTTTCGCATTCGGACGCGCAATGGTTCAGTGGTCGATAATCTGTTGATTTTTGGCAAGGACGAGCCTGATGCCGAACGTAAGCTCCGGCAGATTTATCTGGGCTGCGAAATCCTTGAGGCGAAGCGTCTGTTGATTCAGGCACCACGCAGCGGCCCGATTACTTACGAAGAGGTGGTCGACCTTATTTCGGGAGGCGTCAAGCCTGTTGGGCCGTAGCGTAGTGGTGCGCTACAGAAAGCCTTGCTGCTTTAATTCCTGGTAAAGCGCAGCGTAATCTCTGGCGCCCGCACTGGCGGCGTTGTGGCTGAATACATCTCGGTTCTGTGACGGGCTTTCGGCAATCGCTACATTTTCTGAGATCACTGTCTTGCACACTTCTTCTGCATAGCGTGCGCGCAGACGGTTCTGCACATCCTCACTCATCTTTCGCCGTCTGTCGAAGCGCGTGAGAAGGTAGCGACGTTCAATGCGACGTTTTAGTACCGGCTCAAGAATCGCCAGCGTCCGTGTCATATGCTCGGCAGCCTGAAGAGAAAGGTAGTCCGTTGATATCGGGATCAGCAAAACATCGCAGGCGAAAATTGCATTCAGTGCAAGTACGCCAACGTATGGGCAACAGTCGATCAGCGTGTTTTGTGCCGCATTGCCAGGGATGGCTGCATCGACAGCATCGAGCCCGTTGCGTAGTTTGTTGAGAATGGCCGGGCCTTTGCCGAAGATTGAATCAACCTTGAGCAATTGCTGATGCGATGGAACAAGCCTGCCGATGTCTTTCCAGGGGATGGCCAGCTCGTCAAGCCCGCGCAAGTCCTGATAGAAGCCAAAAAGGCTACGGCTTGACTCTTGTGGTGCAGGGCCGTGGATGCCGGTCAGGTGGCCTTGTGGGTCCAGGTCCAGTAACAAAGGCTGACCACCTGCGCGAACAATGGCGGCGGCGAGATTCAGCGTCGTCGTTGTTTTGCCAACGCCCCCTTTTTGATTGAACACTGCGATTCTCATGGCGCATTGTAACGTGTTGAAAGGCTGCTTGTGTATGCTTGAGCGTATATACAAGGCGCCCATTTTCCCTTAACATTCGAGCCCTTGCACGATTGCTGCGCAAGCCTTCAAGCTAAGAATGTCACAATGCAAGAGCGTGATTATTCCGGCGGCGCAAGCCGCCGTTTCAGTTTTAGAGCCTCCTCAAGGGGTAGTTTATGACTCACCTGATGAATACCTACGCCCGGTTGCCCGTCGCCTTCAGTCACGGAGACGGCAGCTGGATTAACGACACTGAAGGCAAGCGCTATCTTGACGCGCTGTCAGGCATTGCCGTGTCGACACTCGGACATAACCATCCTGCGCTGGTTGCGGCGATCACCGCGCAGGCGGGGCGTGTCCTGCATACTTCGAATCTCTACCGCATGCCGCAGCAGGAGCAACTGGCCGACAAGCTGGCGATGCTTTCCGGCATGGACGAAGTATTTTTCTGTAATTCCGGTTGCGAAGCCAATGAAGCGGCGATCAAGCTGGCGCGCTTTTTCGGTCATCAGAATGGTATCGACAGCCCGGCGATTATCGTCATGGAAAAAGCCTTCCACGGCCGGACCATGGCAACGCTTTCAGCGACCGGTAACCGTAAGGCACAGGCCGGTTTTGAGCCGCTTGTTTCTGGTTTTGTGCGCGTGCCTTACAACGATCTTGAGGCGATCCGTGCGATCGCTGAGCACAACAAGAACGTTGTCGCCGTGATGCTTGAAATTGTTCAGGGTGAGGGCGGCATCAATATCGCTGACGTTGAATTCCAGCGCGGGTTGCGCGCTTTCTGCGACGAACAGGGCTGGCTGTTGTTGTGCGACGAAGTGCAATGCGGAATGGGGCGTACCGGCACGTGGTTTGGCTTTCAACACGCAGGGATTATTCCCGACGTGGCGACGATGGCCAAGGGGCTGGGTAGCGGTATTCCGATCGGTGCCTGTATTACCGCCGGCAAAGCTGCCGGTTTGTTTAAGCCGGGCAACCATGGTTCAACCTTTGGCGGCAATCAGTTGGCGACAACTGCGGCGCTGACGACCATCGATGTGATCGAAAAAGAGGGCTTGATGGCGAATGCGGAGGCCATTGGTCTGATGATTCGTGAAGGGCTGGCGCAGTCGCTGGTCGATGTACCTGGTATCGTCGATATTCGCGGACAGGGCCTAATGATTGGTATCGAACTGGATCGACCGTGCGGTGAGTTGGTAGCACATGGTCTCGATGCCGGGCTGCTGATCAATGTAACAGCCGATAAGGTCGTGCGCTTATTACCGCCGTTGAATTTTAGCGTCGATGAAGGCCGTGAACTGGTAAGCCGCTTATCGATGCTGATCCGCAATTTCCTTGGGGTCTGAAGGAGTGCCTATGAGTAAGGTTAAACATTTCCTGCAGTTCAAGGATTTCACGCGCGAGGAGTTCGATTACCTGTTCGAGCGATCCCGCTGGATCAAGGCTCAGTTTAAGTCCTACAAGCAGTACTGGCCGCTCTCCGACCGCACGTTGGTGATGATTTTCGAGAAGGCCAGTACGCGTACCCGGCTTTCTTTCGAGGCTGGTATGCAGCAACTCGGTGGCTCGGCAATATATCTAAATACGCGCGATTCGCAACTTGGGCGCGGAGAACCTGTCGAAGACGCAGCGCAAGTAATTTCGCGCATGAGCGACGTGGTGATGATTCGTACCTTTGAGCAGGAAATTATCGAGCGCTTTGCCGCGAATTCACGCGTGCCGGTGATTAATGGCCTGACTAATGAATACCACCCGTGCCAGATCATGGCCGATATCTTCACTTTCATTGAGCAACGTGGCCCGATTCAGGGCAAGACGGTGGCTTGGATTGGTGATTCAAACAATGTTTGCAATACCTGGCTGCAAGCGGCAGAGGTACTCGACTTCAATGTTCATGTGTCGACCCCGCCAGGCTACGAAGTCGAAGCTGAACGTGCCGGGCTCTATGGCACGGATCACTTCGAGCAGTTTGAAGACCCGATGGAGGCCGCCGAGTTCGCTGATCTGGTTACTACGGATGTGTGGACTTCGATGGGTTTTGAGGCTGAGAACGAAGAGCGCATGCGTGATTTCGCCGATTGGCAGGTTGATACCGAGATGATGCGCATCGCGCGTCCTGATGCCGTGTTCATGCACTGCCTCCCGGCGCATCGCGGCGAAGAAGTGTCTGCCGCTGTCATCGATGGCCCGCAGAGCGTTGTCTGGGAAGAGGCGGAGAACCGCCTGCACGTACAAAAAGCGCTGATGGAGTATTTGCTCCTCGGTCGCGTCAATATTTAATTTTTGCTGGGAACTATGATGAGCGACATCAAGAAAGCAGTTCTGGCCTACTCCGGTGGCCTCGATACTTCCGTTATCCTGAAGTGGCTGCAGGACACCTATCAGTGTGAAGTGGTTACCTTTACCGCCGATCTTGGTCAGGGCGAAGAGTTGGAGCCGGCGCGTTCAAAGGCGCTTAAATTTGGCATCAAGCCGGAAAACATCTTTATCGATGATCTGCGCGAAGAGTTTGTGCGCGACTTCGTTTTCCCGATGTTCCGCGCCAATACCGTCTATGAAGGCGAATACCTGCTCGGCACCTCGATTGCCCGCCCGCTGATCGCCAAGCGCCTGATCGACATTACCAACCTGACCAGCGCCGACGCCATCTCGCACGGCGCGACTGGTAAGGGCAACGATCAGGTGCGTTTCGAGCTTGGCGCTTATGCGCTCAAACCCGGCATCAAGGTCATCGCCCCGTGGCGCGAATGGGATCTGTTGTCGCGCGAGAAGCTGCTGGGCTATGCCGAGCAGCACGGCATTCCGGTCGAGATGAAGCACAAGGAAGGTGGCTCACCGTACTCGATGGACGCTAACCTGTTGCATATCAGCTACGAAGGCCGTCACCTCGAAAACCCGGCAGCCGAAGCAGAAGAATCAATGTGGCGCTGGACGGTGTCGCCGGAAGCGGCGCCGGACAAGGCCGAGTATCTCGACCTTGAATTCGAGAAGGGTGACCTCGTCTCGATCAACGGCCAGCGCATGGCCGCGCACGAACTGCTGGCGCTACTCAACCAGCTTGGCGGTCAGCACGGCATCGGTCGCCTCGACCTCGTCGAAAACCGCTACGTCGGCATGAAGTCGCGCGGCTGCTACGAAACGCCTGGCGGAACTATCCTGCTGCGTGCGCACCGTGCCATCGAGTCGATCACGCTCGACCGCGAAGTCGCTCACCTCAAGGACGACCTGATGCCACGTTACGCCAGCCTGATTTATAACGGTTACTGGTGGAGTCCGGAGCGGCGCGCCTTGCAGACACTGATTGACCAGACGCAACTGTCGGTGAATGGCTGGGTTCGTCTCAAGCTCTACAAAGGCAACGTGATTATCTGCGGCCGTGATTCAAAGACCGATTCGCTGTTTGACTCGACGATTGCCACCTTCGAGGATGACGCCGGCGCCTACGACCAGAAGGATGCGGGCGGTTTCATTAAACTTAATGCGCTGCGTATGCGTATCGCTGCCAATCTGGCTGCGCGCAAGGCTTAAAGGAAGATCGTAGCAATGTTTGGGCTGACTGAAGAGCAGGTTTCTGATTTTGGCATGACCTTTGGCGTCGGTGCCTTCATGCTCTTCATGCTGTTCATTATTGGCGAGATTGCATGGAAGTCGAAGGCAGGTAAAACGGGCACCATGGTGCTGTTTTTTGTCTTGTCCTTCGGCATGGTCGGTTTCATCGCCAAAGCCATTATCCAAAAAATGTGGGGAATCTGAAAATGTCTCAGTTTGAAAATGTCAGTATCGTCAAACAGGCCAACGTCTATTTTGATGGCAAGTGTGTCAGCCACACCGTTCAGTTCGCAGACGGTACGAAAAAAAGCGTCGGCGTGATTCTGCCGGCGTCGCTGCTATTCAACACGGGCGTGCCAGAGATCATGGAGGGTGTGTCTGGTTCATGCCGGGTTCGCCTGAAGGGTGACAGCGATTGGACGAACTACGGCGCTGGTCAGTCCTTTAACGTTCCGGGTAATTCATCGTTTGAGATCGAAGTTGCTGCCGGTGATGCCTATCACTATGTTTGTCATTTCGGTTAAGCGGAGGCCCTGATGCCATCTTTCGATTTTTCCTCAGAAGTAGATATGGCGGCCCTCAACAACGCCATCGATTCGGCCAGTAAAAAAATTATTGGGCGCCATGATTTCAAGGGCACCAGTGCAAAGGTCGAGCTTAGCGATAAAGACAAAAGCATTACGATTTTTGGCGATTCAGATTTCCAGCTCAATCAGGTCAAGGATATTCTTTTCCCCGAAATGGAGAAAAAAGAGCCGGACTGCACCAAGCGCCTTGATTCGCAGGCAATCCAGAAAGTTTCTGGCGACAAGGTTAAGCAGGAGCTCAAGATCAAGATTGGCATCGAAAGCGAACTCGCCAAAAAAATTGTCAAATTGCTCAAGGATTCCAAGCTCAAAGTGCAGGCGGCCATTCAGGGTGACGCCGTGCGGGTCACCGGAGCAAAGCGCGATGTGTTGCAGGACGCCATTGCCCTGGTAAAAAAATCAATTACTGATTTTCCGATCAAATCCGGTAATTTCCGCGATTGACCGTTCCCCACGCTTGTCCCTTTTCTCCGGCAGTGCTGAGTCATCCCGGATATTTCTTTAATTTTCTGGTGCTATGACCGACGTTTCCGACGATCCCGTTTTATCCTATACCGCCGACGATATTGTGCAGTGGCTTGGCGTGCAGACGATAGAGAAGGCGCGTCCTTATGTGCCTCTGGTGAGTGACCTGGATATTGGGGTTGGCTCAATCACGGCGCAGGTTCCCGGTTCAGCACCCGAGGCTTATCGTTCAACGATCAACTTTTCGCGGATCAAAGTTGGCGGTTGGTCGATGTTCAGCCGTTGCAGTTGCCCGCTTGGCAGGCAGTGCAAGCACGTTGCAGCGACGCTGTTAAAAGCGATTGCCGAGCGCGATCAGAAAGATCAAATCCGGCCTGGCGTGCTCTCCTGGGTGGAGGAGTTGCGTCGTGTGGCTGCTGCCGTGACGAAGAAAAAAACCAAGCCGGCGGCGCACCGGCATCAACTTTTCTACATGCTTGAATGGACCCCCGATGCTCGTGGTTTCGGCGTTACTGTCCATAAGGGGCGCGATCCGGACAGCGCAGAAGAATGGTGGAGTATTGATCGTGCGTTGATCAAGCCGCCGCAATTCGTGACTGAAGAAGACCTCGGCATTTTGCGTCTGCTTTGGGCCGAGCGCACCTATGAAACTGGGTTGCGAGCATTTGGGCTAGGGCCAAAACACGGTAATGAAGTGCTGCTACGAATGGCGCAAAGTGGCCGTTTGTGCCCGGTAGATGATCCCTCACCACTCCATCTTGCCGAAGCGCGTCCGGCGAGTGTTGTCTGGCAGGTCGATGCCAATGGCCGGCAAGTCCCTTTCCTGAAGCCCGATCCGCCGGTCGATCTGGTGATTCCATTGCTCTCGCCGTGGTTCGTTGATCTTGATGAAGGCCTGATCGGCCCGCTTGATGTGATCGGCAATCCAGCAGTGATTGCGCGATTGTTTTCGCTGCCACCGCTTTCGTCAAAAGAAGCGGCACTGGTGGCTGAGGCGTTGACTGAGCTGGCGCCAGAACTGCCTAAGCCGGCTGAAGATGCCAGCGCACGCTTGCGGACCATTGAGGCAATACCGGTTCCGGTATTGCGCTTGCAGACCGTTACGACCCACGGTAACCGGCATTGGCGGGACTACAGTGCAAGCTATGGTGGTGGCGCATTTGATCTTGCCTTACCGGTTTTTCGCTATGCCGATGCCGAGATCCGGCCGGACGATGCGCGTGAGTTTTCCACGCTACCTGATGGCGAAACGGTGCGTGTGGTGCGCGACGGTGTGCGCGAAAAGGCGCTCATGGATCAACTGATCAACTGCGCCTTGCAGAAAGTTCCTGCTTACGCATTGCACACCTTTGGCCCGCCGCCGGACGGTGCTTATGGTTTGTCGCATGAGGATCGCTGGCCGGCTTTTATGCGTGACTCGCTGCCATTACTCGGAGATGCCGGTTGGCAGATCGAATTTTCGGGCGATTTCCGTCACCATTTGCTCGAAGTTGAAGCCTGGGAAGCGGATCTCATTGAGTCGGAAAACGGTTGGTTTGACCTCGATATGGGTATCATCGTCGAGGGTTCGCGCCTGCCTTTGGCGCCGCTTCTGGCCGGCCTTTTCCGGCGAGATCCGCGCTGGCTCGACGCCGTTGTGCTGGAGCGGATTCCTGATGATGAGCCGGTTGAACTCAGAACGCCGGCCAATCAGCGGATTCAGGTGCCTGCCGGACGCCTGAAACCCCTGGCAGCGACATTGATTGATCTTTTTGACGGCTTCACCGGTGGCGACACCCTCCGGCTTTCACGTTTCGATGCACCGCGCCTGGCTGAACTGACTGATACCAGTCGTTGGCAATTCAAAGGTCAGAGTGACGTGCTGGCGCTGGCGGATCAGCTGAAAGCAGCGCAAGGCATCAGCCACATCGAGCCGCCTGCGGGTCTCGGTTTGGCGTTACGCCCGTATCAGAAGGAAGGTCTCGCCTGGCTGCAATTCCTTCGGGAGCAGAAGCTCTCGGGGATTCTCGCAGACGATATGGGTCTCGGTAAAACGGCACAAACGCTGGCCCATCTGCTGCTCGAAAAAGAAGCAGGGCGTCTTGATTTACCGGCATTGATCGTTCTGCCCACCTCGCTGATCTTCAACTGGAAAAACGAGGCAGCACGTTTTGCACCGGGCCTCTCTGTCCTCTCGTTGCACGGCCCCGAGCGCAAGAGTCGTTTTGCCGAAATTGCACAGCATGATGTTGTGTTGACAACCTACCCATTGCTCTGGCGTGACGCAGAAGAGCTGACGCGGCAACGCTATCACTTACTGATTCTCGACGAAGCACAAACCGTCAAGAATGCCCGTAGTCAGGGCGCCGAAGTCGTCCGCAAAGTGGATGCCAGGCATCGCCTGTGCTTGACTGGGACGCCACTGGAAAACCACCTGGGCGAGTTGTGGAGTCAGTTTGATTTTCTGCTTCCCGGGTTTCTCGGCGACAGTAACACCTTCACCAAATACTGGCGAACGCCCATCGAGAAACAGGGCGACTCGCTGCGCCGTGACCTGCTTGCCCGGCGTATTCGCCCCTTCATCCTGCGCCGCAAGAAGGAAGAGGTGGCACGTGAACTGCCGCCCAAAACCGTCATCGTGCGTTCAGTCGAGCTGGAAGGTAGTCAGCGTGACTTGTACGAGACCGTGCGCGCCGCGATGGACGAAAAAGTGCGTGAGGAGGTTGCCAGCAAAGGCTTTAGCCGTAGCCAGATTGTTATTCTCGATGCCTTGTTGAAGCTGCGACAGGTTTGTTGCGACCCTCGCCTCGTCAAGGCCGCGTCGGCACAGAAGGTCAAGGAGCGTGCCAAACTTGATCTGCTGATGACGATGTTGCCTGAGCAGGTTGAAGAAGGGCGCCGCATTCTTCTTTTTTCGCAATTCACCAGTATGTTGGCGTTGATCGAAAAGGAGCTGAAGGCGGCTGGCCTTGAGTACGTGATTCTGACGGGCGATACGACTGACCGCGAAGCGCCGGTGCGTCGTTTTCAGGCGGGTGAAGTGCCAATTTTCCTGATCAGCCTGAAGGCCGGTGGTGTCGGACTAAACCTCACGGCAGCTGATACGGTCATTCACTACGATCCGTGGTGGAACCCCGCGGTAGAAAACCAGGCGACTGATCGTGCGCACCGTCTTGGTCAGGATAAGCCGGTGTTTGTTTATAAACTGATTGTCGCCGGCAGTATCGAGGAGAAAATCCTCGCGCTTCAGGAACGCAAGGCCGAACTCGCCGCCGGCATACTTTCAGAAGATCGCGGTATCGACGTCAAGTTTGGCAACGACGACATTGCCGCGCTATTTGCGCCGCTGCCAGGTTAGCCACAGCGCAGAGACGCAGCTAACGCTGTAAACCGTCAATCCACACAGAATAAAGCCGGTCCGCCAGCTGGCGCATGGCATTCAGGTGAGTTACTGTTTCCTGCTGCATTTGTTCCGGTGTTTGTACCGATGCGGGCAGCGGGCTTAACCCACTAACTTCTTTTGGCCAGTCTTTGCACCATCGGGCAATCATCTCCGGGGTCATCTCAACGTGGCACTGCATGGCGAGATGCGGGCCTTGAACAAACGCCTGGCTGGCACAAAATCCATTGCTCAGGATACGTGTGGCCTCGGGGGGGATGCTGAAGGTTTCACCATGCCATTGAAAAACAGTGAGATCTTCACCTGGTGATGTTATTTCAGAACCCAGCCAATGCTCAGCTACCGCGCTGTGATCAATGCGTGCAGTGCTCCAGCCGATTTCCTTGACGTGGTTGCAGGTGATGACGCCACCCAATGCCTTGCTCATCAGTTGACCGCCAAGACAGTGGCCGATGACCGGGATACCTTGTGCAACCGCTGCGCGGATCAGTGCGCATTCGTCGGCGATCCAGGGCAGGGGGTCGTTCACGCTCATCGGCCCCCCCATGAAGCAGAGTCCGGAGAATGCCTCCGGGCAGAGCGGGACGTGATCGCCGCGATCAATCGCGATCAGTTCGATTGGTATCGAGTGGGCTTCGAGGAATGTGGCAAAATAAGCAGCTCCCTCGAAAGCGGTATGGCGAAAAATGGCAACTGGTTTCATGATCAACAACCGTTCTGGATATCGACAGGATTTTATACTTGCCGTGCGTTGCTGCCTATATGCACTGTGCGCTTTTGGCTGTTTTTCGGCGTATGCTGCCGACGTTGGCCTGGCCGGCTTGTTTCCCGGAAAGGTATTACTTACCATTAACGGTGGCCCGCCACGAACGGTCGCCGTGGGTACGAAAACAGATGAGGGCGTTAGGGTGCTATCGGTCGAAGGTGAAACCGCTACCCTGGAAATTGACGGCAACAAGCGCGTTTTACGGGTTGGGCAGAATGTAGCGGCCCAATCATCAGGTAACGGGCCTTCAAAGGCGGTGTTGACCGCAGATAGCCGTGGCCATTTCCTGACTACCGGCAATATCAACGGTGCGACTGTCCGTTTTCTGGTCGATACCGGCGCTTCGATGGTGTCGCTCGGCGCCAGTGATGCACGCCGGATCGGTATCGATGCAACTAAGGGGCAGCCGGGTGTCGCCAGTACGGCGAATGGGCAGGCGGCGGTCTGGCGCGTCAAGCTCGATACTGTTCGCGTCGGTGACATTGTGATGAATAACGTTGATGCCATGGTGCACCAACAGGATTTGCCGATTGCCTTGCTCGGCATGAGCTTTTTGAACCGTATGGAAATGCAGCGTGATGGCGATACCATGACGCTGAAGAAACGTTACTAGGAGAATGACCATGCCCCACCGCGACGATGAAATTACCCTGTTGCGCCGCGAACTTGAAATATTGATGGGCGAACGTCAGACCTTGCTTCAGGTTGCCGGCGCGAGCGCCGTACTGATCGCCAGCCTTGACAGCAAGCGCTTGCCGGTTGGCGCCGTTGAATCGGCGGATATGCTGGCTACCACGATCAATGCGCTGTCTGAAGAAACCTTGCAGGATGCCCTCAAGGCGGTGAGTGCCGAGATCGAGGACGAAGAAGAAACCGGTGCCGGTCAGTAAAACGATCTCTGGTGCTCAAGCAGGTGCGGTTGATTTTGCCCTGTTGCGCAGGGTGCTTCATCGTGCGCCTTCTTCCGCCTTGTTTATTCTTGAAGATGGCGCTGATGATGAGGCGTTGACACCGGCCTCCGTTCTTTTCCCGATTGTGCTACGCCCTGACGGGCCGACCGTATTGTTGACGCAGCGCACCGCGCACCTCCGGGATCATCCGGGGCAAATCAGCTTCCCCGGGGGGCGGGCCGAGCCGGAGGATCGCTCTCCTGCGCATACCGCACTGCGTGAAGCCGAGGAAGAGGTCGGCTTGTTGCCGGCACAGGTCGAGATTGCCGGGTACTTGCCCGAGTATCGAACCGGCACCGGCTTTTGTGTCACGCCGGTGGTGGCTTTCGTGACGCCGCCCTTTGATTTACGTCCTGATCCCTTTGAAGTCGCTGAGGTTTTTGAAGTGCCACTGGTCTTTTTGCTTGATCCTGCCAATCATCAGCGGCACACCTTGCACCATCGCGGCAAACTGCGTGCTTATTCGGCGATGCCCTATGGTGAATATTTCATCTGGGGTGCAACGGCCGGCATGATCCTTTCGCTTTACCAGGCAATCAGTGCTGGCGAAAAAGCCTGATCGGCGTTGTTAGCCTGCATATCGCGATTTCATCGCCTGTGGTATCTTTAATTTTTACGATAAAGCGGTATCGAAGCATCGATAACGCGTGGATTCTTTCCTGGCATGAGTCTGTTTTCTCTCATTGTCGTCCTGCTACTTGAGCAGGTTCGGCCACTCCCTTATCAAAAATTCGTGCATGGGCCACTCGCCCGGCTGGCGGATTTTCTTGAGGCGCGCTTCAATGCCGGCGAGCCGGGGCAAGGGATGGTTGCCTGGCTGATTGCGGTGCCCGGGCTGACACTGGGTGTCGGGCTGATTTATCTTCTTCTGCACAGCATCAACCCTTTGCTGGCACTGGCCTGCAACATTGGCGTGCTTTATCTGACGATGGGGTTTCGCCAGTTCAGCCACTATTACACAGACATTCAATTGGCCTTGCGGATGGGTGATTTGGCGCATGCCCGTCGTCTGCTGGCGGAATGGCGCGGACAACCGGCCGATGATCTGTCCTCATCCGAGATCGCCCGGCTGGCGATTGAGGAAGCGCTGGCTGCCTCGCATCGGCATGTGTTTGGCGTGCTGCTCTGGTTTGTTCTCTTGCCGGGTCCCTGTGGTGCGGTGTTATATCGGAGTGCGTCATTTTTCTCCGATTACTGGGGGGCTAAAAGAGAAAACTACCGGCGTCAGCCGTTTTCCGCCGGAAGTGCTGAAATAGTTGGTCTGACGGATTTAACTGAATCTGTTTTCGGTGATTTTGGATCGTTTGCGCAGCGAGTTTTTGCTATTATCGATTGGTTGCCGTTGCGGGTGACTGCGGCGGGTTTTGCCATTGTCGGCAATTTCGAGGACGCCATCCTTTGCTGGCGAACACAGGCCGCAAATTGGCCGGATGGCGGCTTGGGTATTGTCCTGGCGAGTGGTGCCGGTGCGCTTGGTGTGCGGCTTGGCATGCCGGTTGTCGAGGCGGGTGAAGTTGCCGGGCGTGCTGATATCGCTATTGGAGATGCTGCCGATGTTGATTTCATGCAGAGTGCCGTCGGGCTGGTCTGGCGCGCTCTGGTTCTTTGGTTATTGCTGTTGCTTTTGTTAGTGCTTGCCAGTCTGGTGGGCGGTTGATCGATCAATAAAAGGAGTTTTCCCATGAGCAGAGATGTAGTCGTACTGAGTGCAGTCCGTTCCGCTATCGGCACCTTTGGTGGCGCCCTGGCCGATTTTGAAGCCGCCGAACTGGCGGGTCTGGTGATGAAAGAGTCGGTTGTTCGCTCCGGCGTCGATCCGCAGCTGATCAACTACGTGACGGTTGGCAACTGTATGCCGACTGACTCGCGCTATGCCTATGTTTCGCGTGTTGCTTCGATCCAGGCCGGTTTGTCGATGGATTCCGTCGCCATGCAGGTGAGCCGTCTGTGCTCATCGGGTTTGCAGGGTATCGTTACAACTGCCCAGAACATCATGCTCAATGATGCCGATTACGGTATCGGCGGTGGTGTCGAAGTCATGTCCAAGGCAGCTTACCTGATGCCTTCGCTGCGCTCCGGCGCGCGCATGGGTGACACCAAGGCGATCGACAGCATGGTTGCCGTGCTGACTGACCCGTTTGGCGTTGGTCACATGGGTATCACCGCTGAAAACCTCGCTGCCAAGCATGGCATCACGCGTGAAGCGCAGGATGCTTTTGCTGTCGAATCGCAGCGCCGCGCCACGGCAGCGATTGCTGAAGGCCGCTTCAAATCGCAGATCGTGCCGATCGTCAAACAAACCCGTAAGGGCGAAGTTGTGTTCGACACCGACGAGCATGTCAAGTCGAATACGACGATGGAAAGCCTCGGCAAAATGAAGCCGGCGTTCAAGAAAGACGGCGGTACGGTAACGGCCGGTAACGCTTCCGGCATCAATGACGGTGCGGCTTTCTTCGTGCTGGCAGCGGCTGATGTCGCCGCCCGTGCAGGTCAGAAGCCGATTGCCCGTCTGGTCTCCTACGCAGTTGCTGGTGTGCCGAATGAACTCATGGGCGAAGGCCCGATTCCGGCAACCAAGCTGGCGCTCAAGAAGGCTGGCCTGACGCTGGATCAGATGGACGTTATCGAGTCCAATGAAGCGTTTGCCGCACAGGCACTGTCCGTTGCCAAGGTGCTCGGTCTGGACATGGCCAAGACGAATCCGAACGGTGGCGCCATTGCACTTGGCCACCCGGTGGGTTGTTCCGGTGCTTTCATTGCGACCAAAGCGGTCTACGAGTTGCAGCGCGTGGGTGGCAAGTACGCACTGGTCACCATGTGTATCGGTGGCGGTCAGGGTATTGCAGTGATTTTCGAGCGCATGTAATTTTTGCTCGGGATCCGCTAAAAACCGACGGTTCGCCGTCGGTTTTTTTTCGCCCCGGCAAGGTGCCTGTTTTAGTGCGGGATCGCCCTTGATTGGTGCGTCTGTGTTTTTTCTTGAACTAAATCCTTCTAAATATCAGGGTTTTGCTATGTGGCATGCTTTCTGCTGATAGCCAGTCAAACCACCTTGAACCCTCAGCAGCGGCGAATATCATGAAATTAAATTTCTACAACGAAATGTACGATGCGGCAGGTAGTTTGCGGCCGCATTACCGCGCCTACGCCGACTGGCTGGCCGCAACGCCGCCCGAGCGTATTGCACGCAAACGCGCGGAGGCCGACATCGCGTTTCATCGCGTCGGTATCACCTTCGCCGTTTATGGTGATGAATCTTCGCAGGATCAGGGTAAGGAGCGGCTGATCCCTTTCGACATCATTCCGCGCGTTATTCCGGCGCTGGAGTGGCAAGGTTTGCACGCTGGCCTGCGTCAGCGTGTCAAGGCGCTCAACGCATTCCTGCATGACATTTACCATGGTCAGGAGATCCTTCAGGCGGGCCACATACCGCGTGAACAGGTGCTCAATAACGCCCAGTTCCGCCCCGAGATGATGGGTATCGATGTCCCGGCGGGTATCTATGCACACATTGCCGGCGTTGATATTGTGCGTGCCGGTGAAGGTGCGTTTTACGTCCTCGAAGATAACCTGCGCGTGCCGTCCGGTGTGTCTTACATGATTGAAGACCGCAAGATGATGATGCGGCTTTTCCCCGAACTTTTTTCGCGGCACAAGATTGCGCCGGTTCAGCACTACCCCGACATGCTGGTCGAAAACCTGCGTACCGTTGCGCCGCAGGGCGTAGTTGATCCCACGGTCGTGCTGCTGACGCCCGGCGCCTATAACAGCGCTTATTTTGAGCATACTTTCCTCGCGCAGCAGATGGGGGTCGAACTGGTTGAGGGGCGCGATCTCTTCGTCAAGGACGATACGGTGTATATGCGTACCACGCAGGGGCCGCAGCGCGTTGATGTGATCTACCGCCGGCTTGACGACGACTTCCTTGATCCGCTTGCTTTCCGCAAGGATTCGATGCTCGGTGTGCCAGGCCTGCTTTCGGCCTACCGCGCCGGGCGGGTTACGCTGGCCAACGCGATCGGTACGGGCGTTGCCGACGACAAGTCGATCTACCCCTACGTGCCGGAGATGGTGCGTTTCTATCTTGGCGAGGAGCCGCTGCTCAATAACGTGCCGACCTGGATGCTGCGCAAGCCGGATGATCTGAAGTACGTCCTTGAACATCTGCCCGAACTGGTCGTCAAGGAAGTGCATGGAGCCGGCGGCTACGGCATGCTGGTGGGCCCGGCGTCGACGAAGCAGGAAATCGAGGATTTCCGCGCCCGCATCATTGCTGAACCGGAAAAATACATCGCGCAGCCTACGCTGGCCTTATCCAACTGCCCGACCTTTGTTGAGTCAGGGGTGGCGCCGCGTCACCTGGATTTGCGCCCCTTTGTGCTATCCGGCAAAAATATCGACATGGTGCCCGGTGGCCTGACGCGCGTTGCCTTGCGTGAAGGCTCGCTGGTGGTTAATTCGTCGCAGGGCGGCGGCACCAAAGACACCTGGGTACTGGAGAACTAACATGCTGAGCCGCACTGCCGATCACCTTTACTGGATGGCGCGCTGTACCGAGCGCGCCGAGAACCTCGCACGCCTGCTTGACGTCACGCACCAGATGTCGCTCGTGCCGCAATCGGTTGCCGCCGAGAACCAGAACTGGGGCGCCATTCTGGCCCTGAACAGTCTGGAGGCCTCATTCAATGACGCTTACGATGAAGTCAATGCCGAGAATGTTCTGCGCTTCATGGTTTCTGACGCCAAGAACCCGTCATCGATTTACAGCTGCCTGCGTGCCGCGCGTGAGAATGCCCATGCCGTGCGCGGCACACTGACCGCCGAAACGTGGGAGAGCTGTAACGCAACCTGGATCGAATTGCGCGAGCAGAAGTTCGAGCAGATTCTATCGGCTGGCGTCGGTGAATTTTTTGACTGGGTCAAGCTGCGTTCGGCCGTTACGCGCGGCGTTACCTTCGGCACCATGTTGCAGGACGAAGCCTTGCACTTCATCCGGCTGGGCGGTTTGCTCGAGCGTGGCGACAATACAGCGCGTATTCTCGACGTCAAATACCACGTGCTGCGCAGCAATGGCGACGAGGGTGATGAAGGCACCACCGACTTCTACCAGTGGGGTGCATTGCTGCGCTCGTTATCGGCCTTTGAGGTTTATCGCAAGGTGTATCGCGACGTGATTACGCCGGCGCGGGTGGCCGAATTACTGATGCTGCGCATGGATTTACCGCGCTCGCTGCACGCCTGCGCCAACGGCATCGTGCGTGTGCTTGATCTGATCTCCAATAGTCACTCGGACGAAACCAAGCGGCGTGCCGGCATGCTGCATGCACACCTTCATTACGCCCGGATCGAAGACGTACTGGCGCATGGTCTGCACGAATACCTGACCGACTTCATGGATCGTATTTACGATCTTGGCGAGGGCATCAATCGCGATTTCCTGATTCCGGCTGCCTGACCGCGCATGACTTACTGTGTTGCCATGCGGCTGGATGCCGGGCTCGTCTTCTTGTCCGACTCGCGAACCAATGCCGGTGTTGATCACATCAACACCTTTCGCAAGATGTGCACTTTCGAGCGGGAAGGGGACCGCGTACTAGTGTTGCTGTCAGCCGGTAATCTCTCGATCAGCCAGTCGGTCGTCAATATTTTGCGCGAACGATTGAACAGCAGTGACAAGGAAAACCTGTTCAACCTGCCCAATCTCTTTGAAGCGGCGCGCTACGTTGGCAGCATCGTGCGCGAGGTTTATCAGCGAGACGCCGATGCACTCAGGGATTTTGGCATCGAATTCAACGCTTCGATCATCTTCGGTGGCCAGATCGCCGGCGAAGCGCCACGCCTGTTCAGCATTTACGCAGCGGGTAACTTTATCGAAGCAACCCAGGAAACACCGTACTTCCAGATCGGCGAATCAAAATACGGCAAGCCAATCATTGACCGCGTGGTGACAGGCAAGACATCGCTTGAAGAAGCGGCTAAATGCGCCCTGATTTCAATGGATTCAACAATCCGCTCCAACCTCTCGGTCGGCATGCCGCTCGATCTGCTGATCTACGAAAGCGATGCGCTCAAGGTTTGCCAGCATGTCAGCGTCGGCCAGGACAACGCCTACTTCAACGAAATTCGTGAAATGTGGGGCGAACATCTGCGCCACGCATTCGCAGTATTGCCTGATCCCGACTGGACGAAGTTCTGAGTCTAGCTGCGCGTTTTGTTGTCATCGCTTCAGCACTGAAAGCGTATTGCGCTTCGTCTTTCCGCAAACCCTCACTGAAGTAAGGCTTGAGCAGCGACAGATAACCGCTGCCCCCCTTCGTCTGCAAGGCGCATGGATTGGCGGTCTACCTCACCAACTCGCTGGAGAGCCAATGAATAAGCGCTTCGTCAGAGGGTTGGGTAGCTAGATCGAGCATTCATGCGCCTTGCAGCAATTCTTCAATTTAGCTACGCACCTTTGCCGCCAAAAAGCAAAAAGCCCAACTTTTTGAGTTGGGCTTTTTGT
>CAJBIL010000016.1 GCA_903953145.1 uncultured beta proteobacterium | reverse complement strand
CGCGTTATCGGCCTGTATCGCACCAAGCCGCGCCTCAATGACCAGCCGCAACTGCTCGAAACGTTGCTCATTACTCTGCGTCAGACGCGACAGCTGTTGAGCAAACGACTCCAGTTGCTGGCCCTGCAAGGCACCTAACTGCGCCAGCTGCGCCGCCAGTGTCTTGGCGAGTCGATCGAGCGCTTGCGATTGCTCGTCACGATCTCCCCGTGCTGCAACGGCAGCCTCCTGCCGGCTATGCACCAGCTCGCCACGCAGCGCACGCTCCACCCGCTCGATGCTGCCGTCCAGCGCACTGAAATAAGGCACCAGCGATTGTTCAGTGTTCGCATTGGACGCCGAGCGTTGCAGCAACAGAATCTGCAAGAGCAGGATAGCCAGCGCGAGCACAAGCAGCCCGACTCCCATCATTTCAGTCATTTAGATTGGCTTTCCTGTGAGATTTGGCGCATTGGCTGTGTTTGGCGTTGGCGCGTTGCTGCCATCTTTCCAGCCCTCTGTTGCTGCAATTTGCTGTAAAAGCTCGAGCGCCGGGGCAAAGCGGAATTCCTCCAGCAGCCGCCCGACTTGATCAAGCGCCGCCGCGCAGGCACGCCCCGCCAGAAGATGCTGCAAGACCTTGAAACGGCCTAGCGCATCAAATTTGCTCTGCGACAGCAAAGGAAGTATTTCATCGAGCAAGGCAACGACTTGCTGATGGTCGACCGCCTCGCCATTTTTGCCTTGTAACAGGGCTGAAGGCGGGCTCGCCGTTACTGCCTGATCATCCGGAATCTGCGCTGCACGGGCCACCTGGCGGCACTCTTCGTCGCTGGCAACTGCTTCAACACGAACGCGAAACCAGAAGCGCGAGCCTTTGCCGGCTTCACTCTCGACGCCGACCTCGCCACCAATCAGCTTGCTCAGGCTATGCACAATCGAAAGCCCCAGCCCTGTGCCGCCAAATTCCCGGGTGGTTGAGCTGTCGGCCTGCGAAAAAGGCTTGAACAGCAAAGCCAGCTTTTCGGCGGGAATGCCAATCCCGGTATCGCTGACCGAGAATTCAAGGAGGGTTGAAGAATCATTGCTGCCCGGCTCTTGATCTGCCCTAATTTCACGACCCACAATCAGAATACTGCCCTGCGCCGTGAATTTGACGGCATTACCCACCAGATTGGAAAGCATCTGGCGCAGGCGATGAGCGTCGGAGCGATAACGCTGTTCATGGTGGCCAAGCCATTCATCGTCGATTTGCAGGTGCTTGTTTTTCGCCGAACCCAAAAACAGGGTTTTTATTTCACGCAACAGTTGCGCCGGTTCAAACACGGCACTTTCAAGCTCGACTTTCCCCGCCTCGATTTTTGACAGGTCAAGAATGTCATTGAGCAGCAGCAACAAGCTCTGGCCCGAGGTCAGGATGGTGCGGGCGAACTCCTTCCGTTCGTCGTCCGTCAGGCCCGGCATCAGCAGCAACTGCGCCATGCCGAGAATACCGTTCATCGGCGTGCGGATTTCATGCGACATGGTCGCCAGGAAGCGGCTCTTGGCCAGATTGGCAGCTTCTGCTGCCGCTTCTGATTTTTGCAACGCAGCGGTACGCTGGGCAACCTTGCTTTCCAGCGATGACTCGTAAGCCTCAAGCGTATTGACCATCGCCTTGAATGCGCTGGCTAACTGCCCAACTTCTCCGGCATCCATTTGCGGCACGGAAATACTCAAGTCGCCGGAAGCTGAAATCTGCTGCGCAACGCCGGTCAGCTCGGTTAACGGCTTGATCATTTTGCGCGAGACACTGCGCGCCCATAAAACAACCGCGAGGAGAAGCAACAGGCTCCCCAGCCCATAACTAAAAACCAGCGGCATCAGTTTTTGCTCAAACGGCGAGAGTTGATCCCTGACCACCGCATCAATCGGATAAGCCACCGTTCCGGTTTGCCCATTAAACAAATGCGCTCTGGCAATGCCCTGCGAGGTTGTTGCCACCTCAGCGGCCACCGCATCTTCCGTAAAATAGGTGACAGGCTTCTGCTTGATACTGAAAAT
>CAJBIL010000015.1 GCA_903953145.1 uncultured beta proteobacterium | reverse complement strand
GGCGCCGTTATCGTTTGCGGATTCGTACAGCGTTAGGCTCAGGCCATGCCGCTCAACCGTGCTTTTCGTTCGCGTTCAATACGCGTGATGTAGCGCTGGATCAGCGATAGCCGGGCACCCTGCAAATCAACAAATTCGCAACCCGCACGAATGTAGTGTGAACCGTTTTTGGTGGTCACGTCGAATGCGTTGCGTACCCGCAGCGTGGTAGCCAGCAGGCCTTCATCCGGCAGGTCAATTTTGCAGTTGCTGAAAAGCATTTCCGTTTTGTAAAGATCGGACTGGTCATGGCTGACCATCAGCCCGACTCCTCCGCCGCTGATGTCAAGCAAGGGCGCTTCAGCGATGAATGCCGAGTCGTCGGCGCGTTTCATCGGAATAATGCATTTTATCGGGCAGGCAATGGGCGTCGATAGACGAAAATACTCCCGTCGTTGCAGGCGCAGCAGGGTTTCAGGCAAGGCGCCGTAGAATGCCGGTTGCCCGTTGTGGCGGGTTTCCAGGAAACTATTCAGGCTGAATTGAATTTTTACCTTATCGACTTGTGTGGTAAAAATGAGTTTCTCAGCGACCAGGGCCTTCCTGTTCATTTCAGTGTCGCTGCCCCGGTCGATAACCACCCCTTTATTTTCTGGGTCAAGCGCGAGCAGTGTGGTGAGCAGAAAAGACTTGCCTTGATCAAAGTGCACAGTGAGCATCGCACCCTTCTGAATCAGGGTGCGAAGAATTGAAATGATCTCCGTTTTTGAGTGCAGCAGAAATTTGCTGTAATCATTGTCCTGTTCGAGTTCGAATCTGGGCGGTACTCGTCCAGGTTGTGCTTGAACTTCCGGTTCTGCCATTTTTTATCCTGATATCGGCGGTGGCGGGAAGTTTAATGCAAATCTTTTGTCCGCGGAGTGCCCCCGCCCTGAAATCAAGGCAATTGCATCAAATTTCATCAATGCGCAAGAGCTGAGTGCGGTATCGATCTGAAGAGGCTGCCAAGATTCGGCGATTGTAGATGCCGCTCAGTTTTGGCATCTTGTCGCGTCGGAAGAGATCAGTCAATATTCGGTTGGCAATGCGGCGTGACCCTCGTTGTACGATTTCGTCAAGAATGGTTGTGACATTGATGCGGGTAACTTTACCGGCGAACATGCCCCCAATTCTTGGTAGCACATCTTTCAAACGGGCGTTTAACTTCCTCTCCTCGATCCTTGCGTTGGCCTGGCTCAATACTCATCCACTTTTCGAACAACTGATTGACTGCCAGGCGGGCTGCGTCTTTTGCTTTTGCTGCGCCTTCTTAGCGGCCATTTCTTCGATTGGGTCAATCCCTTGCCTGCGTTTTTGCTTTAGAATGCCGGCGTCAGTATTGGCTTTTAAGAGTGAAATTGATGGATACGGCCCCATGTCGAGCCAACGAGTTTTCCTTTCAGCATCTTTCAGTCGATAAACCCATGATTTTGCTCCTGACGCTAGAACTCGAAGGTACCGTCCGTTTCCAGCGTTGAGGTATTTTGTGCTTTTTCCTGGCTCTACTTTAGCGGCTTTGACTTCGCGGTCTGTTAGCATAAGCCCTCCAGTTTGCGACACTTTTGCGTGCGCTAACAAGAGATTGTACGCGGCTTTGTGAGATGGTTGGTTTATATAACTCATTGATATTTAGAATATTATTGATTCTTTGTGATGCTGCTTGAGACTGCCTGCTCCAAGCAATTACATATATGGGGTGCAAGGGGTCGTG
>CAJBIL010000014.1 GCA_903953145.1 uncultured beta proteobacterium | reverse complement strand
CCCGGCTTTCGGCCTTGAAAAGAAGGATGCCGTACTGCGAGACGTTCGATAAAGATGACCAGGGCAAGGACTCCCCATGTTCCCTTGCGTGTTTTGCTCCGCCTTTCGGCGTCCGTGCGGACGGGAGATATTCACCGCAATCGGCCTAGTCGCCACCAGTATAGGAAGCAAAATGAACTTTGAAAAGAAGCTGGGGGAGCGCCCTTCGGCTACGCTCAGGGAACGTAGGGGAACTACCCCGGAGGCTCCCTTCAATGACGTTCCCTGAGCGAAGCCGAAGGGCGAAAGGATTCAGGGCATGTTAACCCTCCAAGTCAACGACACCGGCGTAACTGCCGCACACAAATCAAAGCAAATCAAAGGGTCAGGTCTCGCACCAACGCACAGCACAGAATTATCAATCGACTCTGGCCCTATCAAATTTGCGTTTTTCCTCTTTTTATCAGGAGTGCGGTTGTGCTAGCCGTCATTGCTTACGCCCCTTTTGTTTTCTTCTTCGCCGCATCAATTTTTAACATGTTCATCGAGGCTCCCGTAATTGCTTTTTTCGCATTTGGGGCGGTTGCCGCATTCGCTTTTGCGATTGAAAAAGTAATCTCGCTGATTAACGCGCCGCCAAACAACTGAGGGCTTCACGCGCTACTTTTCTTACCTGCGCAAACACGGCTGCGCTAGCCCCTGCTTTTACCCCGATGTTCCACGGAATTAGTGGCCAGCCCCAAACAGCGTGACGAGGCCTACGATTGCAAAAATCGCGGCGGCAATGCGATGTACCAGACGCACCGGCATGCGCTGCGCGATCCGGTCGCCGAGGAGGACGGCCGGTACATTGGCGATCATCATGCCGAGGGTGGTGCCGGCAACGACTGTAAAGAATGCCTGGTACTGAGCGACGAGAAAAACCGTAGCCACTTGCGTCTTGTCGCCCATTTCCGCAAGAAAAAATGCGATCAGCGTCGCGCCAAAAACACCAAAGCGCGTGAGTCGGGCATCTTCCTCTTCAAATTTGTCAGGAATCAGTGTCCAGATTGCCATGGCAATGAATGAAAAACCCAGCACCCAGCGCAAGGTGTCCGGCCCCATCAACGATGTCAGCCACGCGCCCAGGGCGCCGGCACAGGCGTGATTGGCCAAGGTGGCGACGAGAATGCCAAAGACAATCGGCCATGGTTTGCGGAATTTTGCGGCGAGAATAAAGGCCAGCAGCTGCGTTTTGTCGCCAATCTCAGCGAGCGCGACAATGCCGGTAGATACGAGGAAGGCTTCCAAATTCAGGGTTCCTGGAAATTAAAACAGGCTTTCGTCCTGGCATAGCCAGTTGCGGCCGGCGGTTTTGGCTTGCAGGAGAAGGTCGTGAGCGCGTTCAATGAGGGCGATGGGCGTATCGCCGGCGCATTCGGTAACGCCGCCGCTGATTGTGACGTTGAGGCCAGGATTACCAAAATCATCGGTCTCTATGCCAGCGCGGATGCGTTCGAGCGGAATCATCGCGCCATCAAGCTGGACGTTGGGCAGGATGAGCAGGAATTGGCCGTTGCCGTGGTAGCCAACGACGTCGATTTCACGCAGCGCATCACGCAGCCGGCTGGCGATGCTGGCCAGCAGCCGGTCGCCGGTGGCGCGGCCATGCGTTGTGTTGATCCGGCCAAGGCCGTCAATGTCGATCAGGGCGATGGTTGACGGGGTGCCATAACGCCGTGAACGGTGGCATTCCTCATCGAGCAGGCGCAGTGTGTGGCGCTGGTTGAAGGCATCGGTCAGCGGATCGCGCACCGATAGCTGTTCGAGCCGGGCTTCAAGCCAGTGAATTTCACTGATGTCGGTCATCGTCATCAGCACGCGGCGGATGCTGCCGTCGCTGGCCAGTACCGGCAGAAGATTGGCGTTTATCCAGCGGTTTGCTGTGCCGGCATCGTTGATCCCGTAAATACAGTTCTGAATCGGCTCGCCGGTGCGCAATACCAGTGCGGCCGGGCGCTTCTCTTCGCTTTGAGCCAGGCCGCTCTGGTCGGTAAAAGCCGCCAGGCCGTTGTTGAGCATGGCGGTCGCCGAGGTGTTGCTCAGGCAAACCTCGACATCCCTGCCATAAACCAGCAAGCCGACCCCCAGGCAGTCGAGCAGCATCGCGTAGCGTGCGAGTTCGGCATCGTCAGCCTGAAGGTCGGGGGTGATCACCTTGCGCTCTGCCCGTTCGGCCGGTTCTGACGGTTTTGACATTACGCAGCCGCCAGCGCCTGGTCGAGATCGGCGATCAGGTCGTCGATGTGTTCGATGCCGACTGAGAGGCGGATCATGTCTTCCGAGACGCCCGCCTTGACGAGTTCGGCGGGGGTCAGCTGGCGGTGCGTGGTCGACGCCGGGTGGCAGGCCAGTGACTTGGCGTCGCCGATGTTGACGAGGCGGGTAAATAGTTGCAGCGCATCCTGAAAGCGGCCGCCGGCTTCGAGGCCAGTGCAGCCCGCGCCCTTGACGCCAAAGGTGAGAATGCCGGAGGCTTTGCCGCCCATGTATTTTTGGACCAGCGCATGGTCTTTGTGCTCGGGCAGCCCGGCGTAATTGACCCACGATACCTTGGCGTGTCCCTTGAGGAACTCAGCAACTTTGAGCGTGTTTTCGCAGATGCGGTCCATGCGTAGCGCCAGTGTTTCCAGCCCTTGCAGAATCAGGAAGGCATTAAATGGCGAGATTGCGGCACCCATATTGCGCAGCGGTACAACGCGTGCGCGACCGATGAAGGCGGCCGGGCCGAGGGCTTCGGTATAGACGACGCCGTGGTACGAAACATCCGGCTCGTTGAGACGCTTGAATTTGGCCTTGTGTTCGGCCCAGGGGAACTTGCCGCTATCAACGATCATGCCGCCAATCGAGTTGCCATGGCCGCCGATGTATTTGGTCAGTGAGTGGATGACGATGTCGGCGCCGTGTTCAAACGGGCGGCACAGGTAGGGCGACGGCACGGTGTTGTCGACGATCAGCGGCACGCCATGACGATGCGCGATTTCGGCGAGTTGCTCGAAGTCGGTGACATTGCCGAGCGGGTTGCCGACCGACTCGCAGTAAATGGCCTTGGTTTTGCCGTCGATTAGCGCTTCAAAGCTGGCCGGGTCATGATAGTCGGCGAAGCGCACTTCAATGCCGTATTGCGGCAGGGTGTGGGCGAACAGGTTGTAGGTGCCGCCGTAGAGCGTTGCTGCCGAGACGATGT
>CAJBIL010000013.1 GCA_903953145.1 uncultured beta proteobacterium | reverse complement strand
GCCCAGGCAGCAGCAGCCGAAAGGCGGCAATGGCTGTTCGGCGCAGGGGTTGGTGGCCACGATCAGCTCGCAGTAGAAGAGGTTGTTGTCCTTGTTCATGCGGTCGAGGAAGAGGATTCCCGGCTCAGCATGGTCGTAGGTCGACTTCATCACCTGATCCCACAGGTCGCGGGCGCGTACCTTGCGGTAGATCCAGATGCCGTCGTCGCGCTGGAAGGCGCCCTGTTCCTTCATCGTGGCATTGGGTTCAGCGCGGTGCGTCAGCTCGACTTCGCCATCGGCTTCAACGGCGGTCATGAAGGCATCGGTCACGGCGATCGAGACGTTGAAGTTGGTCAGGTCGCCGTGATCCTTGGCGTGGATGAATACTTCGATGTCCGGATGGTCGCAGCGCAGCACGCCCATTTGCGCGCCACGGCGGGCGCCAGCCGATTCAACGGTTTCGCACGAGCGGTCAAACACGCGCATGTAAGAAACCGGGCCGGACGCGCGTGAGTTGGTGCCTTTAACCTGCGCGCCCTGCGGGCGAATCGACGAGAAATCGTAACCGACGCCGCCACCGCGACGCATCGTTTCAGCCGCTTCAGCGAGCGCGCTGTAAATGCCGGGCTTGCCGTCAACGAGTTCGACGATTGAATCGCCGACCGGTTGCACGAAGCAGTTGATCAATGTTGCGGCGAGATCGGTACCGGCGGCGGAGTTGATGCGGCCGGCGGGGACAAAACCGTTTTCCTGCGCCCAGAGGAAGCGGGCTTCCCAGTGCGCGCGCTGCTTTTCTTCTTCTCTGACGGCCAGTGCGCGTGCAACGCGGCGGCGCACGTCGTGCACAGAGTTTTCGTTACCTTTGGCGTATTTCTCGATTAGAACTTCGGCGGAGATTTCCTGCTCGGCAAGCGGCGCGGTTTCCGGTGTGTCCAGGGTGCTTGAGAACGGTAGCTGTTGCGTCATCTGGCTCATATTTTGTCCCTCTGATTATTGCTGGCAATGATTGGTAAATGTTGGGGTTGATGTGTCCAAACCATCAATCCGCCGAGTCCCGAGTGTCGCTATGAAGAAAGTCGTAGTGGTCGTAATTCTTGGCGGGATAACCGTAAAGCTACTACATGTAGTGGTGTAAGGCAATAACAGCACTACATGTAGTTTTTACGTTTTTCCGTGCAGCATGCCCGGGAGGTCTGTTAACTCATTGTTTCAGGGGAAATAAGCGTATTTGCAAGTATTCCGTGCTGCAATGCACAAGAGGCGCCGATGGGCGCCTCTTGCTGGATAAAAACCGGACTTCGGTTGACGGCAGTGTGGCCGCCGATTGCTTAAACCGGCTGGCCGAGCAACTCCTGCGTGTGATGCGCGATCATCCATTCCTCGTCGGTTGGAATCACCAGCGCATCGACCTGGCTGGCCGTTGTGCTGATGCGAATTTCTCCGCTGGCGTTGGCTGCTTTGTCTGCGACCAGACCCAGCCAGGCACAGCCGTCGATAATCCGCTGCCGGATTTCAGCCGCGTGCTCACCAATGCCGCCGGTGAATACCAGCGCGTCGATACCGCCAATCGCCGCTGCCAGCGAGCCGATCTGGGTGATCGCACGGTAGCAGAAGAGCTCGACCGCATCGGTGGCGGCAGCATCGTCGCTGGCGAGCAGTGTGCGCATATCCTGGCTGATGCCGGAGACGCCCAGCAGGCCGGATTGCTTGTACAGCAGATTGGTCAGCTCCTTGAGCCCCATCCCCTTGTTTTCCAGCAGATACAGAATCACACCCGGGTCGAGTGCGCCGGTGCGGGTGCCCATCATCAAGCCGTCAATCGCGGTAAAACCCATCGAAGTGCCCTGGCTACGCAGGCCAACCATGGCGCACATACTGGCCCCGTTGCCGAGGTGCGCGACGATCACACGCCCGTTGGCCTTTGCCGTGTGCTGCGGTAGCACGCGGGCAATGTATTCATAGGACAAGCCGTGGAAGCCATAACGTTTAACACCTTCCTCTGTCAGCGCCGGGGGGATCGCGAACAGTTGCGCCATGCGCGGTTGCGTGCGGTGGAAGGCGGTATCGAAACAGGCAATTTGCGGTACGCCGGGCAGCAACGCCGAGAGCGCACGGATGCCGGCCAGATTATGTGGCTGATGTAGCGGGGCAAGCACCGTAAATTGCTCGAGCGCCTTCAGCACCTCAGGCGTCAGCACCATTGGCTGCGAGTAGAGCTCGCCGCCGTGCACCACGCGATGGCCGACGGCATCAATCTGCCAGTCGTCCTCGCTATCCCGCTTAAGGGAGGCTGCGCGCTGCTCCCCAAGCCATTGCAGCAACTGATCAAAGGCTTCCTGATGGCAGACGCCGGGGGTCAGGGTGACTTCGGGGAAGCGTTCGCCGCTGGCGTTTTTAGCGACCAGCCGCGCTTCTGCCCCAATCCCGTCGATTTGTCCGGAGAGTGCAGGGTGGCTGGACAGCGTTCCGTTGGACTCAAACAGGGCAAATTTGATCGATGACGAACCCGCATTGATCGTCAGAATGCATTTTTTCATTCTGCGTTCGCCAGTTTGTTGCGGTTGGCGTGGGCGATCAGGGTGGCGATGACGCAGGAGGCAATACGGGTTTCTGCGGTGTCGGCACGGCTGGTCAGCACGATTGGCACCTTGGCGCCGAGCACGATGCCGGCGGAGAGCGCATTGGCAAGGTATTCGAGCTGTTTGGCAACCATGTTGCCGGATTCGAGATCCGGCACGATCAGGATTTCGGCACGGCCGGCCACGGCGGAGTTGATGCCTTTTGTCTTGGCCGCAACAATCGACACTGCATTGTCGAATGCGAGCGGGCCATCGAGCAGGCCGCCCTTGATCTGGCCACGATCCGCCATTTTGCAAAGCGCAGCAGCGTCAAGCGTCGATTGAATTTTCGGATTGACGGTTTCGACGGCCGAGAGAATCGCCACCTTGGGTTCGGCAATGCCGATGATGTGTGCCAGATCAATCGCGTTCTGGATGATGTCGACCTTGTCTTCGAGCGTCGGCGCAATGTTGATTGCTGCATCCGAGATCAGGATCGGGCGCGGGTAGGTCGGTACGTCCATCAGGAACACATGGCTGATGCGCCGTGATGTCCGCAGGCCGGCGGCGCGCGAGACAACTTCGGCCATCATTTCGTCGGTGTGCAAGCTGCCCTTCATCAAGGCTTCAGCATCGCCGTTACGGATCAGCGTGACGGCCATGGCGGCTGATTCGTGACTATGCTTGACGTTGACAATGCGATGCTGCTTCAGATCGAAGCCGTTTTCTTCGGCGATTGCGCGAATCTTTGACTCAGGACCGATCAGGATGGGGTCAATCAGGCCGGCTTCCGCTGCCATCAGTGCGCCCTTCAGCGACTCTTTATCACACGGGTGAACAACCGCCATGTCAATCGCTGCCAGGCCCTTGGCACGCGCCACCAGATTTTGCAGGCGTGCGTATTTATCGGAGATCGTGATGTCGGGCAGATCAACCCGCTTGGTCCGCATTTTTTCGATGGGGGCCAGCACTTCGGCGGTGCCATGGACAACCTGCAAGCCTTCCTGGTTAACACAACTACAGTCGAAAATGATGTGATGGTTATGGTCGAACTTCTGCTTGACGGTCACCGTGATGGTGATCGTGTCGCCAATCGTGACTGGCCGTGCAAAATGCAGCGCCTGATCGATCAGGATGGTACCGGGGCCGGGAAACTGGGTGCCCAGCGTCGTTGAGATCAGCGATGCGCTCCACATGCCGTGCGCGATTACCTCGCGGAACATGCCGCTATGAGCGAATTCACCATCGGTAATTGCCGGGTTCATGTCGCCGGACATGATGGCGAACAACTGGATGTCTTCGGCGCGCAGGGTGCGGATCAGTGATGAACTGTCACCAACGCTGATTTCGTCGTAAATACGACTTTCGAGATAGTGCAGCGGGGTATCAACGTGCATGGTTGTGCTCCAGATTAAATAGGATGGGTGCCCTGGACTTAAAGGAATCCGTTTGAATAAATCAGGCCTGAATTTTGAACCGATATTATGCTGCAATGCAGCAAAAAATGCGCGTTCTTTTAATGGGGGTTTTGTTACAAATGCATGAATTTTTTGTGCACCATCATGGTGCTCAAAAATGCGATTCGACTTATGACTTGAGGGCGGCGATCAGCGAGGCGACTTCCTCTGCCGAGTCCTTGAGAATGCTGCTCAGCAGCTCATCGTCAATCAGCAGTTCGAGGTCAACGACCATGCCCTTGCGGCTCATGCCGGCCAGTTCAGCCAGTGGCGATTCGACCGGGGAGAGTTGGTCCGCGAGCAGCAGGGTGTCGCCCAGTGAATTCGGCGGCATGGCCAGAAAGCCATCCCATAGGGT
>CAJBIL010000012.1 GCA_903953145.1 uncultured beta proteobacterium | reverse complement strand
GCCACTACTGATGATGAAATCGCCTTGCTCGGTCGCCAGGTAGGTCGGGATTCATCCCGACAATGGCGGTGATCACCCCCTAAAGGCACTTTAGCCATAGGCCCCTTCACTTTCAGGGCGTCGGGATAAATCCGCGCAAAGCCTGGCCTCGGGCCACGACCTACGCACCGACCTTAAACAGCCCGCCCTTGGGCTTTGCGGCCGATCAGGCGATATACGGTCATGTTGCCTTTGCCCTTCAGGTAAATGCTCTGCGGCGCTTCAAAATCGAAGCGACTGACCAGTCGGCGGTAGGTTGTTTCGTCCACCTGCACCATGCCGGGAACGCCTTCACTGGTGATGCGGCTGGCGATATTGACGGTGTCGCCCCATAGATCGTAGATGAACTTTTTCTTGCCGACAACGCCGGCCACGACCGGGCCGGTGCCAATCCCGATACGTACTTCAAGATGCATCTGATTGACGGCGAAGTCATGCTGCAACAGGTCGCGCATGGCCATCGCCATATCGGCGATGGAGTCTGCGTAGTCATCAACATCACTCCCCAAGCCGCCAGCCACCATATAAGCGTCACCGATGGTCTTGATCTTTTCCATGCCGTAGTGTTCGGCGAGTTCGTCGAATGAAGAAAATATCTTGTTCAGCATCGTGAATACTTGTTGCGGGGTCAGCCCTTCGGCGACTTTGGTGAAGTTCACAATGTCGGCAAACATCACCGTTACATCGGCAAAGCCGTCGGCAATCGTCTGGTTGCTATTTTTCAGCCGCTCGGCAATCGAGCCGGGCAAGATGTTGAGCAACAAGCGCTCAGAGCGCTCCTGCTCTACTTCCAGCATGCGGAAGGTCTCTTCCAGCCGGGCTTGCGCTTGTTGTTTCTCGATGGCTGAGTAGCGCAACAAAAGGTAAACGATGGTTGAAACTGCGGCGAAGTTCAGCGCAAAAAAGATCACCGAAGTCTGGGTTGGCACCTTGTTTGGCAAGGAAATCATGTCGCCAAGATAGTAATCAAACCCGCCGGAAAGCATCGTGAGGAATAAATAGGCGAAGAACCAGGCGGCCGACTCGCGCGGGCCAATAAAGAGTACCGCCCCGACCGGCGCCAGCAGCCCCCACAGGCTGACACCACTGGCCGTGATGAAGTTGCCCATGCTCCACTGAGCGACGAAAGGTAGAAACAGAAAAATCGACAGCTGAATCAGGCGGAAGGCGTTGAAATCGTGCGTTTTGAAGTAAACCGCCAGATTGCTGATCAGCAGCAGTTGAAAAACAAAGGGAATGGTCGATGAAAACTGCGGGCCAAGCTGCCCGTAAATAAACAGCCAGAGCATCGACGCGAAGCTGATCAGGCCGGTTGCGAAGATTAGTAGCGACTTCTGAAGGCGAACATCTTCCGAGTCGCCAGGGTTGATGCCGGCATTGCGCAGGGTACTCAGGAGGTTTGATTCTTTGCTCATTTTGGTTGCTGCACCAGGTTAGTGAGTTGGCAGAATCGTCGTTACAACAGTAGCTAGAACGAATGCATAGCTTTATTTGACCGCAAACACGGGCTTCGGTCAATGCCGATTTTGACATGCCGGAATTATGCGTTATCTACGTTTCTCGGCGTCTTCAAATCGACGCTCACGTTTGCGCGGCTTGGTCGATTCGCCGATAATGACAGGCTTGTTGCGCCGGGCTTGGCAATGGCGTGAACTTCAACTTTGTTTAGTATCTTCCTTTCGGCACTTTTCGGTTACTCATGAATTTTCCGGCGTTGCTGTTGACGATATGAACATCACGATATGAACATCAAATTCCAGCGTGCCGTTGATCGTCTGCTTGGTGTGCCGATCTGCGCCGTGCTTTCGCTGGTGCATCGTCTATTTGGCAAATCGCCTACTGCTGTGGCGCCCCGTCGTATTCTCATCATCCTGTTGTCCGAAATGGGCAGCCTGGTGCTTGCGCAGCCGATGTTCGCCCGTCTTCGGCAGAAATACCCCGAGGCATCCATTCACGTCATGCTCTTTGCCAAGAATCGCGAGGTGCTTGATTTGCTGGGTGTGGTACCGGCTGAAAATGTGATTACGCTGGATGATCGCTCGCTCGTTGCTTTTGTCGGCGACAGCCTGCGCGCCATACTCAGAACGCGAGCGCTCAAGCTTGATGCGGTCATTGATTGCGAGCTGTTTTCGCGCGTCAGCAGTATTTTTTCCTATCTCTCGGGCGCGCGGCTGCATGTCGGCTTTCACCGGCATACGCAGGAAGGGCTTTATCGGGGTTCGTTCATCAATCGCCCGGTGCTCTACAACCCCTATCGACATCTGACCTTGCAGTTTTTAACGATGGTCGCGGCGCTTGATTCCAGGACTTATCCACTGGGCAAGGATTGCCCGGTGCCGATGCCCGATGATCCGCCGCATTTCGTTTTTGCCGAAGGTGAGTTGGCCGGCATTGCCGCACGCCTGCATGCTGATTTCCCTGCGGTGGCCGGCAAACGACTAGTCCTGGTTTATCCAAGCGGCGGCATTTTGCCGATTCGCGCCTGGTCGTTCGAGTCTTACGGGACGCTTTGTGCCGGCCTGTTGGCCGATGGTTACGCAGTTGGCGTGATTGGCCTGAAAGATGACCGGCCGTTGGGTCAGGCCCTCGTCAAGCAGTGCGCCAGTGCGCAATGTATTGATCTCACCGGCTATACAAAATCGGTGCGCGAACTGCTGGCGCTTTTTCACCGCGCGGCGCTGCTGATCACCAATGACGGTGGCCCCGGCCAGTTTGCCGCGCTGACGCCGATTCCATCCATTGTGTTTTTCGGGCCGGAGACGCCGCAGCTTTATCGTTCGCTATCGGCCAACGCGTATTGTTTTCATTCGGCTATTTCCTGCTCGCCGTGCCTGACGGCCTATAACCACCGTGAGTCACCCTGCGATGGCGATAACCAATGCCTGAAGCAGATATCTCCGGCACAAGTCCTTGCCAAAGCCCACGAAATGCTGGGTCAGCCGACATGAGCCGGGTGGCGCGTTTGTGGGCGCACTCCTGGGTGCAGTGGCTACTCCGGCAGCGCTTCGTGAAATTCGGCACGGTGGGGGCATCAGGCACCTTCGTCAACCTTGGGGTGCTTTATCTCGCCCAGGAATATCTGTTTCGTTTTATCGAGGCCGTGGATATGCGGCTTAACGTGTCGCTGGTGGTGGCCATTTTCTTCGCGACGGTGAATAATTTTCTCTGGAACCGGGCGTGGACCTGGCGGGATCGCAAGCACCTGCACCGCCATCGTTCCCGGCTGGCGCAGTTTGGTCAGTATGCGATGGCCTGCTGGGTTGGCATTGCGTTACAGATAATATTTACCAAGTTACTGGTCGTTTATTTTCATTATCTGATCGCCAATGCGGTTGCCATCGTGCTGGCCAGTGTCTTTAACTATGTAGTAAATGACCTGTGGACGTTCAGTCACCGCAAGGCGCCTGCTAGAAGTTCAGATGAAGTCTGATGACTGAAACGACCGTCAGCCGTCCCCGTGCACAATGGCTGCTTTACGGGCTGGCGGCGCTGCTCGCTATCTTTGTTTATTTCTTTGGCCTTGACGGTCAGCACATCCCAAAAAATGGCGATGAGTATCCCTATGAGCATATTGCCCGCCTGACCGCCGCGTCAGGCCATTTTTTACCGTTGCAGTCCGAATTGTTCGAGATGCGCAACACCAAGCCACCACTGCTTTTCTGGCAAGGTATCGTGTCTACGAACTGGGGGGCTGACTGGACACTGTGGCATTTGCGCTATCCGAGTGTGATTTACACGCTGCTTACCGCGCTGCTGGTTTTCCTACTCGGCTGGCGGCTATCGCGCGAACCCGCCAAGGGCATGATTGGCGCACTGGCCTTCCTCGCTTTCTTTAGCACCTATCGTTTTGGCCGGCCATTCCTGACCAATCCACCCGAGGTGTTCTGGTTGTTTTTGCCGTTTTTTATCCTGCTTTACTGGCGCTCGACGGCTTTTGCTTCGCGCTTTGTGCCGCTCTTGCTCGGTGTGGTGATTGGCATTGGCCTGCTCTACAAATCCTTTGCCTTATTGCTGCCGGTCGGGTTGGGTCTGGCATGGTGGTATCTGCGCCAGCGCAACTACCGGATTATTCCGTTCCTCCGGGAAGACGTCTGGCGGCTGGCGCTCGTCGCCTTGATTTCGCTCGCGATTTTTAGCCTGTGGTTTGTGCTTGACCCGCAGCCACAAGCCATTTGGCAGGAGTTTGTGGTCAAGGAAAATGCCGGGAAATTCGATCCGCAAAGCGCCAGTTATTTCTCGAAGCTGATCTGGGGGGCGTCGAGTATCTGGGTGCTTGCGCTGGGCTATCCGCTGAATGCCGGTTTGCTGGCGTTCCCCGTGTTCGGCTTGATGATCAGTGCAGTGCGCCAGCGCAATCAGCTCTCCGATGTAGAAAAAATGCTGTGGATCTGGCTGCTCGTCATGCTCTTTGTATTCAGCCTGCCGAGTCAGCGTTCGAGCCGCTATTTACTGGCGGCGATGCCGGCGCTGGCGGTGCTTTGCGCGTTGGGCTGGGCGCGGATCGGGCGCGGCTGGTTTGCCATTACGCTTGGCGTTGTCGCCGTTGTTGTCGCGGGGCTGGGTTATCTGTCATTCCGCTTACAGGGCGCCATGCCGGACGTTGATCTTTATCCGGTGCTTTACTGGTTGTTGCTGGCCGCGACGCTGATCTTCGCGCTAACGGCGCTGCTACGGCCTGCACTCACGCGGCCGGGCGTCAGTGTCGCCGTACTGTTGGTGTTCTTGTCACTGGCGGCTTTTCTGCGCCCGTTTGACGGCGTGCTGGGCAACTACAGCAGCGAAACGCAGCGCCGGATGGCTGGCGCCGAGGTCTGGGTGCCTTACGATTTCAACGCCAAATACGAGCTTTATCGTTTTCTTTTACCCGGGGCGTCGATTCAGGGCTATCGCGAGGAGCGTGTGCAGAATTTAGCGGCGCTGGCCAGCCGCTACCCGGTATTTGCCGTGCGTGTGCCGCTTGGTACCAACGCGTGCAAAGGCTGCCGGATTCTTGGCGAACGCCTCGACTTACGAGGCCGGCACACGGAGGCCGAACTGGCTGAAATATTGCGCGGCAAGGTGTTCGAGAATTTGTTTCTCAAGGAGATGCTGATCGAGTCTCCCGCAATCAGTGGTGCCGATAGACCATGAGTCAAGTGGCAAAGAGTCGGGCAACAAGTCGCCGGTTGTTGCCTTTGCTGGTATTGACCCTGATTGCTTTTTTTTGTGGCTTCTTCAAGTCGTTCAATCGTCCCGCTCCGGCTTCTTTCCTGCCCCCCGCCGACGTCGGGCAAGCCGATGCTGCGCCAACACTGCGAACGTATTTCGTATCCACTGCCGGAGGCCCGCACCGTCATGCGCCATCTCTGGTTGAACTGCGCGATGGGCGATTGCGCGCCTTCTGGTTTTCCGGTAGCCGCGAGGGCGCGTCGGATGTCGAGATACGCAGTGCCGTTTTTGATCCACGTTTGGGCCAGTGGGGTGCCGAAACAACGGTGATCGACCGGATGACGACGCAGCGCGCGCTCTGGCGTTACGTCAAGAAGCTCGGCAACCCAGTCGTCGAACGGTCGGTGGATGGCAAGCTGCACCTTTATTATGTGACTGTTTCGCTCGGTGGCTGGGCCGGCAGTTCGATTACAACAATGGATTCGGGGGACGACGGTCTGAGCTGGAGTTCACCGCGCCGGCTGATTACCTCGCCGTTTCTCAATATCAGTACCCTCGTCAAAGGCGCGCCGTTTCATTACGCAGACGGCACCATCGGGCTGCCCGTGTATCACGAGTTCATCGGTAAGTTTGCCGAGGTGCTGCGCCTTGATACGGGCGGAGCAGTGCTCGATAAACAGCGTCTCACGCATGGCCGGTCAGCCTTGCAGCCGGTCGTTTTGGTTCGCGATGTCGCCCGCGCACAAGTACTGATGCGCCACGGCGAGGGCGGGCTCAACCGCGTGATGGGTACAACAACCGAGGACGCCGGCCAGCACTGGGCGCCGCCGGCAAATACCGAACTGGCCAACCCGAGTGCCGCAGTGGCGGGTGTTGCGCTGCCCGGCGGCACACTGCTGACAGTGCTTAATAACATCGAATCAAATCGCGATGCACTATCGCTGCTCGCCTCCAATGATGGCGGTTTGACCTGGCGTTTGTTGCATACGCTGGAAGATCAGCGGGCTCTGGGCGGGCAGCCGATTGATCCGGCGGCTTACGCAGTCGGCATTCAGGCACTGGCACAGGAGACTTTAACTGCGCAAGGTGCAAAATCCAGCATTGCCAATGCGCAAGCCTTTGCCGCAGCGTCGAGCAAAATCATGTGCATTGAGCAGCGCTGCAACTATGAGTTTTCCTATCCTTATCTGATTCTGACGGCGCGGGGCGATGTTCAGCTTGTCTATACGTGGAATCGCAGCTTCATCAAACACGTTGAGTTTTCGCATGCATGGATCGAGGCACGCTTGAAAGCAACGTTGAGAAATTCAACAAAGGCGTACGACAATGCCCGGCTTCACTGATCTGACCGGATTGCTGGGCATTGCGCTGGCGACCGCCGTGTTATGCGCACTCGGATTACAGCGGTTGTGTCGATGGCGTTATGTATCGACTTCGCCGCGTGAGTCGCTATTTCTATTGCCGGCCATTGCTGGCCTTGTTTTGCTCGGGCTTTTCCTGCCTCTTGGTGATTTGCCGGCCGGCGCGTATTTGCGAGGCATGGTTGGCGATTTGAGTATCACCACCCTTGTGCTCATCGGCTATGCGGCCCTGCGGCAAATGGTTGTTCTACCGCCAATGTCAGCGTCACGCAGTAATGGCGCTTTTCTTGTGTTGGTGTTGGCCGCTTGTATGCTCTACCCGTTAGCGCTGGGCGCTGCGCCTTTTGATAGTTATCGCTGGGGATACGGCGAGCCGTGGTTTGTTGGCTTATTGCTGGTGGTGGCGTTAGCGGGGTTGACGTTGCGTATGCCGCTCGTCACCCTTTCGATCAGTCTGGCGGTGCTGGCGTGGGCAGCAGGCTGGTATGAGTCCGGGAATCTCTGGGATTATCTGATTGATCCGATGGTGGCGGGGTATGCAGTGTTTGCGTTGCTCAACAGTATTGCGTGGCTTTGGCGGCTTGGGCGATCAAGGTAGGCTGCCTGCAGCGATCATCCGATTGAACAGCATCCCTGGAGACAGCCAGACGACAAGGTCGTCAAATTCGCCGCCGGTAGCGCTTGAAATAACGGAAGCATGGCTAACGAATGCCGGGTCCCCGTTAAGGTTAGCTGCCTCGTCTGCACCTGTGCCGCCGGTCGGTGCATTTTTGCCAAGGGAAAAAATGACTGCAACAGCAGAGTTTGTTAGCGCAGTAGCAGCTGTGCAATACGCAGTTGCCGCGCCAGAATTGGTGATACCGGTAGCGGCATTACAAACTGAAAGCAATGGCGTTCTGCCTGATATGCTGGCCATGGTTGCTGTTTTCATACCGCTACTTGCGGTAAATGGGTGATCGACGCCATTAATTTGACCTGATGCTGTGCTGAGTGTTGAGTACACCGCGTATCGAACTCGGTTGGAAGAAATGCCCCATCCATCGGTCACATAGCCATTCGTGTCAACACCCGGGAGTCCAAGAGTGACGCCTGGAAGAAAACCATCATAAGGGTTGGAGCAGTGACCGTGAGCGGGCGGCGTGACGAGGGGTGAGATCGAGGGGAGGATGATTGCGCCGCAAGTTGCGCCAGTGTTGGTACAAAAACTTTCTACGCCGTTCGAGGTTGATGATGCAGGGCAAGGCAGACGTCCATTGATGGCTGAATAGCCGATCAGGGCATCAGACGCATCACTCAGGATTTTTTGCGTGTCTTTTGCTTTTTGCTGATCAATCTGAGCGTCGAGCGTCATCAGCATGCCACCGACCAATAGCGAGACGATGATCAATACGATGGCGAGTTCAACCAGCGTAAATCCTGCTTGAGTTTGGTGTTCATTGACATCAGCGACACGACAAATATCGTTTTGGGGCTGCTGGATAGCTTTAGATGGCTTCATGGCCTCAATTTAATCATGCCGACCAAGTTTTGGCGCATTGTTTTGCATTCAACTGGTCAGTCACTACGCAGATTGAAATTCTTGAAGGTGACACCCTGGTCGCCTGTGCCGGAGCGAAAACCGCCGGTGAGGCCGAAGTAAATTGAGTCCATTTCTGAATTCAGAACGGTACAGCGCTGAATCGTAGGAATTTTTGCGACACGGTCAAGGTTGGCGGCCACATCGTTGCAGTCGGTGCAGTCTACCCAGACCGTAATCTGGGCATAGTTGTTGGGCGCCAAATGGTTTGCCGGCACACAAGTTGTGCAACTTGAATTGCAGCCGGTTTTTATTTCGAGTCGTTGTTTGTGGCTGAGTGGTGTGGGCGATTCTTCAAACATATTGCGGGGCGAGTGCAGACAGCCATTGCTCGTGCCATCGCAGGCAGTGCCGGGCGTCCCGCCAGAGGTTGCATCGTGATTTAGATTGCCGTTGGTCATGATCGCCGTGTGGTTGCCTGCCGGGTCTCTGCCGCTGTTGCCGTTTGAGCTGGTGCTTGAGTTTCTGTAAACGTCAGTTTCGACAATAAACGAGAAACTCCCCCAAGTCGTGTCCTGGCGAAGTGCTCCCATCGTATTTTCGGTGCCACAGATGTTGGGGACGCCGATGTCGCCACGCACCATCTGGAAAGTGAATCCATTCCCGTTGTCGTTGCCACTGCCTAATGCAAAGGTGTCTGCGGTACGTAATTGAAATTCGTAATAGGCGCGCAGCGTCTTTCCGGCGAGTGTTACGAGAGTGGGTTGCCAGAAGCAGCCGCCTGTGCTGGAGCTTGTACTGTCATCGAAACTGACGGTGGGCGTGGATGGGACGGTCGTTGTGTCCGTACTAACAGCGACGCCGGTTGCCACAAAGGTAGCGAAATTGCTGGCGAAGGAAATCTGAACAGGAATGCCGATGATGCAGCGAACAATGTCTGCGCTGGTCGCTGTGGCGACAAAGTTGGTGGCCCCGGTGTAAGTGCCGGTCGCTGGAAAAAGTGTCGCATTTGCACTTTCCAGGTAATTGGTTGTTACAAGTTTTTCGGCGGCGCTGCTCCGGCTTTGGCTTGATGTCCGTTCGCCACCAAATAAAAGAACCGCGACACACCCTGTAGTGCTGTTGACTGTCGCGGTGGTTGTTGGCTTTGTGTAGAGTAGGTTGTCCCGCCAGTGGGTTAATACGTTGCTTTTTTGCGTACTCAGGGATGGATTCGCCGTGGTGTAATTGGTGATAACCGTGTCGATACCTTTATTGCCCGCTGATGCAGCAGGCAGGCTGGCGGTCGCCAGATTGTTCAAGTAGTTTTGCAAGTCATCAATCAAATTATCGATGTCTGTCTTGAAATCACTGCGTTTTTTGATGCGGTCAAAAATTTCCTTGTTGGTGATCCATCGTCCCTGGTCGTTGTTCACAAGAGTGCGAACACTGTCCGCATTGGCCAGTTTCAGCGTGGTGCTGCCGGTACTGAAGGTGCCGATACCTTCGAAGTAGTCGCCTGCCGTGTTACTGAGCCCGCATTCCGATGTGCTGGCAGTGGTACGAGACTGCGTGCCGAGAGGTGCATTTGCAGCCAGTACGATGGCCAATGGGCGTTCGTTAGCAGCAGAGCTCGCCAGTGCTGTGCCGCTCGCATCCTGAATAATGAACTGGCCGAGTGAGTCCCAGTTGAGGACTGCTGCTTTTGGGCTGTTTTTTACGCTGCCAGATACGGCGTACCACAGACATTCGCCTGCGCCGTCACGTAATGGCGGTAGCCCCAGAGTTTTCCATGGCAAACGTCCGATAACGCTTACGTCAGTTGCGCCGCAAGTGGCTTCAGCATCACCGTCCCCGTTGGTGTCAGGGCAGGGCATGAAGCCGAAAACCTGATTAGGATTTGTGTCACGGTACGTTGTCGCGTAGCCAATCAATGCTTCTTTGGCCTGAGCCAGTGATGCGCTGCTGATTTGGCCGCGTTCAGCTGATTGCGATGTGGAGTTCAGTTTGCCAAAGAAGGCGCCGAGTAAGCCGATGGTGACGATCAGCGCAAAGATCAGGAGCGCTGCACCGCCTTGAGTGCGTTTATTGATTGTTTGCTGCATAGCCGCTTCACTTTCCGCTATTGCTACGCGGGCGGTTCAGGGTGATCGAACCATCGTTCAGCAGGTTCCTGGCTTCTCCGCTGTTGCGGTTCACTGTTTCGCCGACGCGCGCGTTTGCAGCGGGTAAATCACCTGCCTGGATAAGCACTTTACCGGGGTCTTTGCCTTGCGGGGTGATCGAGAGGCCGCCCGGCGTTTCGCGTTCATTCTGTGGCGCGCCGTTGATCCAGCTGGTGCGCTTGCCGCTGCTGCGTGTTACGACGCCATTGATGGTGAGTGTCGGGTCTTCGTTGATCTGCTGGTTTTCGCGGATGTTCAGTTGCCGTTGGCGGTCGAGTACTTGCCGGCGCTCCGGTGTGAAGAACAGGCGACCGAGGGTTTCCTCTGCGCTGGCAGCGGGTGTCAGGGTGATCGTCAGCAAGAGCAGCAACAGACTCTGTACTTTGCAAGTACGCTGGGATGCTTGCGTTGTCATTTCGGCACGGCTTCCCGAAGCGTTATCCAGTCAATCAGGCAGTCGGCCTGGAGGTGGGCGGGGCTGGCGCTGCGTTCTCCGGCAACACGCGGCAGACGGGATACGTTGCAACTTTTGACCAGGATCAGTGCTTTGGCCTGGCTGCGCAGGTCATCCAGCAGTCTGGTCAGGTCTTCTTCGTGCAGCAGTTTGACCTGGAGTTTCATCGCGCTGGCGTAGAAGTTCAGGCCGCTGCCCTGGTTGGCGTCAAGCGGGCGTTGTGGCGATATTTCATACTGGAGATCGGTCAGGCGGCGTTTGTCGCGGATATCCTTGACTAACTCGACCCAGTCCAGGCGCTGTTCTTCGCCAATGACGCCGCGCACTTCGAGGTTGTTGAATTGCTGGGATTTTTGTTTGATCTCATTTTCTTCGTTACGTACCTGATTGAGTTTGCTCTCAAATTCATTACGGTCTTTGCTGATTGCTGTCTGGGCGATTTTTGCGGTTTTTGTACGTTCCATTGCGACGACAACGGCGGCCGCCCCGGCCGCGCACATGAGGACGGCTGCTGCAATGCTGATCTGAGTTTTCTGGAAGTCCGCCTTGCCGAATTTCATGATCTGATCTTTCGGCTGATTTGCAGGCTGAAAGTGCGCGGTTTGTCATCTTCCATCGTGGTGTCGCCGATTTTTAGCGATTTCCCCGATTCAGTATCGATGGGTCTTTGCAGTTCTTTGACTTGTAGTTTCGGATTGGCTTTTAGAGCTGTAACCAGCTGGTTATAAAGGGCTAGTAACTGTCTTGCGTTTGCATTTGCGCCGAGTCGAATTGTTCCACGAATGATGGCTGCTTCGCTATCTTCATCAATCTGTGCGGCACCGGGGAGCGGATTCGCGCCCGCGCCGGGTAGCGCGGCGGCGCTGCCGACCTTCCAGTCGATACTCTCCAGATCAACCGATGCGGCACTTTGCAGCGCCCTGCTGATTTCCTGATACAAGCCTTCCGGGCTGGTGTTTTTCTTTTCCAGGTCGGCGTAACGGTTGATGACGCGACGCAGGGTATCGTTATTGGTGGGGATCGGCGGGAATGTTTTGACGATGTCGTTGTAACGCTGACGGGAAATACTGGCCTCAGCTTTGAGTGCGTCCGTTTCCTGAGTAATGCTGTAAGCCTCGAAAGTCTGCTTGCCAGCAAACAGCAGGCAGGCGAGCGAGACAACGGCGCCAAGGCCATACAGCCCGGAGCGAATCTGCCATAGATGGAAGTCCCTGCGCTGCACATCGTTGGCAAACTGGGTG
>CAJBIL010000011.1 GCA_903953145.1 uncultured beta proteobacterium | reverse complement strand
AGTTCACTACCGTCGACAACTCGGTATAGCCGGACAAAATGATGCGGATGGTTTCCGGGTAGGCGGTTTTTACCTGCGCCAGAAACTCCAGCCCCGAGAGCCCCTTCAGACGTTGTTCGGCGAGAATCACCTGCACGTTGTTGCTCGCCATCAGCGCCATGGCTTCATCCGCATTGGCGGCGAGCAGCAGGCGATAGCCGTCACGGCGGAAGGTGCGGCGCAGCGCGCTCAGCATGGCGGGTTCGTCATCGAGGATCAGCAGGGTGCGGATACGCTCAACGCCATGCCCGGCCAGATCAAGTTGTTGCCCGGTGGCCAGCAGGTGGTGGAATTCCGCTTCCGGCAGGGGCTTGCTGAACAGATAGCCCTGCATCTCGTCACAACGATAGCGATCAAGGAAACGCAGTTGCGCGGCCGTTTCCACGCCCTCGGCGACAACCCGCATTTGCAGGCTGCGCGCCATGCCAATCACCGTGCGGGCGATCGTTGCCGCATTGATGTCGCTATTGACGTCCATCACGAAAGAACGGTCCAGCTTCAACGTGCTGACCGGAAAATCACGCAGGAAGGTGAGCGACGAATAGCCGGTGCCGAAGTCATCTAGCGCTAGATGGCTGCCCGCCTCACGCAGCGCATAGAGCGCCTTGCGTGCGCATTCGCGATCACGCAGCAGCGTTGTTTCCGTGACTTCAAAGTCGATGAACTGCGGGCTGACGCCGGCCGCCGACATTACATCGGCAAAGCGTTGCGGCAGGCGCGCATCATGCAGTTGTTGCGCCGAGAGATTGACCGCCAGCGGCACTGCCGCAACGCCTGCGGCTTGCCATTGCGCCATGATCCGGCAAGCCTCATGCATCACCCAGTCGCCAATCGGGCTGATCAGGCCGCATTGCTCGGCGAGCGGGATGAACATCCCCGGTGCGACCAGGCCGTATTCCGGGTGATTCCAGCGAATCAGCGTTTCGGCGCCGACGATCAGCCCGCTTTGCAGCGCGACCTTGGGTTGCAGGTGGAGGGCAAATTCCCCTCTTTCAATCGCGTTGCGCAGTGCCCGCTGATCATCGAGGCGCTTGCTGACGATGACGGCCGGCGTGTTATTGGAAAACTCCAGCCGGTTTTTGCCCATATCCTTGGCGCGGTGCATGGCCGCTTCGGCATGGCGAATCAACTCATTGACCGTGCTGCCGTTGTCGGGATAAATGCTGATCCCGGCGCTGGCCGCGATGTCGATTTCGCGGCCCTCGTACTGCCAGGGCGCACTAATCGCCTGCTCGATGCGGCGCACAGCGCCTTCTGTCCAGTCATCGTCACCCGCCTGTGACAGAATCACCAGAAACTCGTCGCCATAAACCCGCGATACGGTATCGCCGCTCCGGATATTGTCACTGATGCGTTGCGCAACAGCCTGCAACAAGGCATCGCCAACACGGAACGAAAGCTCCTCATTGACGATGCGGAAGGCATCGACGTCAAGATCAATCACCGCCACCCGATGCCCGAGCCGTTCGGCATGGCACAGCGCCTGGCTGAGCCGGTCGACGAAGAGCGTGCGGTTGGCCAGCCCGGTCAGTGGATCATGTGTTGCCTGATGCGCGATTTCCGCTTCACGTTGCTTGCGCTCGGTAATCTCGTGCGACACGCCAACCAGACCAATGATCTGCCCCTCAGCGCTGCGCAGCGGCGACTTGGTGGAAAGAAACGTGCGTACATCGGTTTTGCCCGGCAGTATTTCTTCAAAAATCAGCGTTTGCCCGTTGGCAAATACCTGCCGGTCAGCGACCGACAAGCCTTCGGCAATGTGGCTGTCGAGTAACTCTGCGTCGCAGCGGCCAATGACTTCGCCCCGCTCAAGCCCGAGAACATCCAGTGTCGCCGGGTTGGCGATCACATAGCAGCCGGCCAGATCCTTGACAAAAATCGGGTCGCCGGAAGCTTCCATCACGCCAAGCAACAGCTGGTAATCCACCGCGCGTGCGGTTTCAGTGGACTGCCGTGCCGCATCAAGCTGCGCCATGCGCCAGGCAGACAGCAGCCCGATGATGATCAGGATGCCGCCTGCTGAAACAATCATGTAGGCCAGCCCCTCGCTCAGGCTATACCAGCCGGCGCGTTCGCCATAAAGGCGCAGCCAGGCGAGCACTGGCAGCGTGAGCAGTGCCGCCGGCAGCGCCCGGCGCATCAGCAGCCCGGCCGGGCCCGGGTCGCGCAGCAGTTTAATCACCAGACCTTGTGGCGAGAACATGATCAGCAGGCCGCCGGCCAGCAAGATCAGCAGACCGGCCAGGCCAATCCAGCCGACTGGCAGCCGGCTGGCAGGGTCGGCGGCGGGGGCATAAAACAGCCAGATGAATACCCCGCTCCAGCCCGGTAGCAGGCACAGCAATGCCACAATCTCGCTCACCATCAGCGGCAGTCGCCGGGGCGGGCGTTGCGTATCGCCCTTGTCAGTTGCTTGTTCAGCGTCTGGTTTCATCGCCATGCCTCCGCATCATTCGGCCGTGGCAGGCTCACCGTAAAACGGCTGCCCTTGCCCGGTGTTGAGTCAACATCGATCTGCCCGCCATGCCGCTTAACAATGCCGGCCGCAACATAGAGCCCCAGCCCTTTGCCTTCGCCGAGCGGACGGGTGGTGAAAAACGGGTTGAAAAGGTGGGGCAGGTGTTCGGGGGCGATGCCCGGGCCGTTATCGGCAATGCTCAATCTCACCTCTGTCGGGTCGTCGCGCAGCCGGATGCTGATGGTGCCGTTGGCGCCGGCTGCCTGGATTGCGTTCTGCAAAAGATTGATCAAGACCTGGCCAAGCTCAGCCGGCGTGCAGTCAACGCTGGCCGGCCGGTTGCCGTAGTCGCGCTCGATCATCAGCCCCGGCGCAAAGCGGCCGTGCAGCAGGGTCAGCGCACTTTCGACACTTTGCCGCAGATCGATTTTCTGGAGATCAGGTTCGCCAGGCCGCAGCACGTCGCGCAGGCTATCGACGATGTGGCTCATGCGTTTCAGCCCGGACTGCATTTCCTTGTTCAGCTTCGGGATGTCGTCTTTCAGATAATCGAAGTCGACAGCTTTTAGCAAACGGTTGATGTCGGCCGAGCGCTCGACATGCGGCCCTTTATCCAGCCCGGTATTGACGGTTACCAGTTGTTCGGAGAGGCGCAGCAGGTCGGTGGCGTAGGTGCTGAGGATGTTCAGATTGCTTTGCAGGTAGCCGAGCGGCGTGTTCAGCTCATGCGCAATGCCCGCTGCAAAGTGGCCGAGGGCGGCGGTGCGTTCGCTCAGTAATGCCTGCTCACGCGCCGCGTCGAGTTCCATGTTGAGTTTGCGCTGTATTTCCTGATGCGCAACTTCTTCGCTGAGGTCGTGAATCAGCCCGATAAAGACTTCGCCATCCGGCGTCATGATGTTACTGACCCCGAGTTGCAGCGGGAACACCGTGCCGTTCCGGCGCATGCCCTCAAGCCGCCGGCTCTGGCCGATGACTTTTGGCTCACGGGTCATCATGAAGCGCTTGAGATAGCCATCGTGCTGAGTACGGTGCGGTGCCGGCATGAGCACGCTAACGTTCTCGCCGATCACTTCACTCGGGTGATAGCCGAACATGATCTGCGCCGCCCGGTTGAACGAGAAAATTCGGCCTTGCGGGTTGATCAGCACAATGCCGTCGGTAACGTTGGCGAGCACATCGGCGAGCGCTTTTTGCATCCCGGCAATGCGCTGCATGGCCCGCATGCGGGCACCAAGCACTTTGAAATTGAGCGGCTTGGTCAGATATTCATCGGCCCCGGCCTCCAGCCCGACAATCACGTCGGCATCGCT
>CAJBIL010000010.1 GCA_903953145.1 uncultured beta proteobacterium | reverse complement strand
TCGCTCGCCCCAACCCAGCAAGCACCTACACCTATCGGCTGTTAATTTTTTAAAGATCAGTCGCAGCTCAGCTGCAAAGAGGGGCGCATTATACGGATTGAAATTCAACCGTCAATCACTTCTAGAAAAGAATTTCGGGAAGGGCGTATTCGGCGACAGGTCAGGTCAGTGACACACGGGCAAATCGTCTCTTTCCAACCTGCAGCACCACGACGGTCCCGGCTTCTAGCACCATGCCTTTGTCACTTACCTTATTCCCATTCAAGCGAACCCCACCCCCCTCTATCAATCGCAATGCTTCCGAGGTGCTTGGGACCAATCCAGCCTGCTTCAGCACTTGGCTAACCGGCGCCGAAGCAACCGAAATCTCGGGCATGGCATCAGGCATGGCACCACGCTGAAAGCGTGCCTGAAAATCTGACAAGGCATCGTCAGCATCGCGCTTGCTGTGGAACCGTGCAACCAACTCCTGGGCAAGTGATATCTTGATATCACGCGGGTTTTTACCTTCATCCACCTCACACCTAAGTCTCTGGATCTCATAACTGGTACGGAAAGAAAGTAAATCGAAATAACGCCACATGAGATCGTCGGAGATTGACATCAGCTTGCCGAAAATCTCTTGGGGAGGTTCCGCGATGCCGACGTAGTTGCCAAGGGATTTTGACATCTTGTTGGTTCCATCCAGTCCTTCCAGCAGAGGCATCGTCAGTATGCATTGTGGGGACTGTCCATAATGCTTTTGTAATTCTCGCCCCACCAACAGGTTAAATCTTTGATCTGTCCCTCCCAATTCAACATCGGCTCTCATTGCCACAGAGTCATATCCTTGGCAGATAGGGTAAAGAAACTCATGGATGGCGATGGGCTGATTGCCCGAATAACGCCTAGAAAAATCATCTCGCTCCAACATTCTGGCTACGGTGTAGTGGGCGGCCAGCTTGATCATTCCGGCCGCCCCGAGAGGGTCAAACCACGTTGAGTTAAAAAGTACTTCTGTCTTGTCCGGATCAAGAATCTTGAAAACCTGCTCGCGATACGTTTGCGCATTTTGCAAAACTTGCTCACGGGACAGTGGAGGGCGTGTGGTGTTTTTGCCAGTAGGGTCGCCAATCATCCCGGTAAAATCACCGATCAGGAACATGACGTGGTGTCCGGCCTCCTGGAAGTGATGCAATTTGTTGATCAGAACCGTGTGCCCAAGATGCAGATCTGGTGCAGTTGGGTCAAAGCCAGCTTTGACCCTGAGCGGTTTGCCCAATTGGAGTTTTTGGACAAACTCCGTCTCTACCAGAAGCTCATCGGCGCCCCGCTTGATCAAGGCGAGTTGGGATTCCATTTCAGTCATGCCAATTCCTCATGGATAACCAAAGGGTAATTACTTTGCTAGACTCCGCGGTTCCGTAAACGACCAAACCGGCCTAGCCCATGCCCTTTTTTAGGCGAGTGATTCTAAACCATGTGTTGCCTCACACCCGGGGACATACAGCCGTGCTGACCGGGATAGTCGCCCTGATTATGATGCTCATCATGGTAAAGGCCTTCGGGCTAGCGCCGAATACCGTTGTGCATACGGAACGGGTGAGCGACGTCATAGAACAGATAGGCAGCCCATCATCGTTGTCGGTTGACTCTGCCGCCAGCAGCTATTCGCGTGAGATTCGTATCCAGCGTAGCGAAACCCTTTCCGGGCTACTTTCGGGTATGGGTATTCATGACGAGGATGCCTTGGATTTTTTGCGCAGTGACACGGTAGCCAAAATCATCTTTCGCCAATTAGCTCCCGGAAAAACATTAACAGCCCAAGCAACTGCTGATGGCCGCTTGCAGTCGCTAGCATTTCCCTTAAACGGAGGGGGAGAGTCGGTGTTGCTGTTGGAGCGTACTTCAGAGGGCTTCTCCGCACAAATTCATCGCCTTGCAGTTGAAGTATCCTTATCTCAACAATCCGCAGTGATTCGCCACTCGCTATTCGGGGCTGCCGATGATGCGGGAATACCGGATAGTGTTGCCGTCCAGTTGGCCGATATTTTTGGCGGCGATATAGACTTCCACCGCGACCTACGCAAGGGCGACAGATTTTCCGTAGTTTACGAAACGATCAGTCACTTGGGCAGGCCAATACGCTCCCAGCGAGTTCTTGCCGCTGAATTCATCAACGGCGGGAAAACCCACCATGCGTTCTGGTATCAAGGCAGAGACTCGGCGGGCGGTTATTACACGAATGAGGGGCGCAGCATCAAGAAGGCTTTTTTGCGCTCGCCGCTCGAATTTTCAAGAATCACTTCGGGCTTTTCAAATTCTCGTTATCACCCAGTGCTTCACGAAACCCGCGCACATCGCGGAATTGACTATGGCGCACCAACAGGTACGCGGGTCAAGGCAACGGGAGATGGGGTAATTGACTTCGCTGGGACCCAAGGGGGATATGGCAAGGTAATCATGATTCGCCATCCGGACGCAAGGGTTACGGCATACGGTCACCTGTCTGGTTTTGCTTCTGGTATCTCGAGGGGTGCGCGCGTCGCTCAAGGTGACATCATCGGCTTTGTTGGCGCTACAGGAATAGCAACAGGACCGCATTTGCATTACGAATTCAGGGTTGCAGGCATCCACCGCAATCCACTAAGCGTCGCCCTTCCGTCTGCGCTACCGCTGCCACCGGAACAGTTATCAGTTTTTCGCGCCCGAGTGAGCGACTTGCTGCCGCAGATCGCCGCGATCCGAGGCATGCAGCTTGTTATGCTTGACTAAGCAACTCTCCCGTGTCGCCATAAAACAAACAGGGCGCCGTAGCGCCCTGTTTGTTTTATCGTGTTCGCGTCAGGCAGAAAAAGAAGATCCACAACCACAAGTGCTGGTCGCGTTGGGATTCTTGATGACAAACTGGGATCCCTGCAAACCCTCACTGTAGTCGATTTCGGCGCCAACAAGATACTGAAAG
>CAJBIL010000009.1 GCA_903953145.1 uncultured beta proteobacterium | reverse complement strand
TTTTACCGCAGCAGCCATCCAGCTCATCAACCGTTCATCCGAAGGGCTGACAAGACGCATCAATATTCTGGCCGACAAAGCCTTGCTCGCCGCTTTTTCAGATAACAGTCACCAGATCGACGCACAACAGGTAAAAGCCGCCGTCCGCGACGCGCAGTTTCGCCCAATGCGCGACCGCCGTACCGCCGGCCCCTGGCTGTCCTGGCTGGGCGGTGCATTGCTACTATCTGTTGTTGCAGGTGCCGCGTACCTTTACGGCACACAAAAAAACACGACAGAAGACCCGTCACCAACGCCTTTGCCGGCAGCACAAACAGCGCCTCAAACCACAGTTACGCCCGCGCCACCGTCTGCCATTACATCCGCACAAAAGATAGAGCCAATACCTGAGACGCCAAATGAAAAATCAGCACCACCAATGGCAGAGGCTGTACCAACCGAATCGAAGATAGCAGTAGCGCCCCCGGCAAAATCACGAACACTTGCTGCGCGAATTACCGCCACTGACGGTTGGCTCAAAAATGTACCGGATACCCACTATTTCATCCAGCTTCTCAATATCGAGGCCAGCAGCCAGAACGACGTCAATTATTTTCTTGATAATGAAGTCAATGCACTCGACCCCCAACTGATTCGGGTCTATCGTTCAAACCTCAAGGGACAGGACAGAATCGGTGTCATCTATGGCGACTACCCGACGCGCGAAAGCGCCAACAAAGCCTTGATGCAACTCCCCAAAGGGTCAAGGCCCGGCAAGCCTTATGTTCGCTCCGTCAGCAAATTACGTTAAATCAGCAACAATATGGAGCATCTTCAACCCACTAAAAATCATGGAGTTGTAGATTATTCTTAACGTGCTATCATCACATTGACACACTAGAGAGTTGAGTTCGAACATGTCACTGCGAATCTTCAGCGTATCGGTCACGGCACTGCTCCTTACCGCCTGTGCATCGCCGACGATCAAAGCGCCGTCAACCGGGCATTTGCTCGCGGAAAAAGTCGCTACCACGCAGGGCGTGATTCCGCAGACGGTTCAGCAATCCGTCTCTCTGCCAAAACCAAAAACAAAAAGCAAAACAGAAACTTACAGCGTTGTGGTTAATAACGTTAAAGTTCACGACCTGCTGTTTGCCCTCGCCCGCGACGCAAAACTTAACGTAGACATCCACTCAGGCATTGACGGCTACGTAACCCTCAATGCAATTGACCAAACCCTGCCTCAACTACTCACCCGCATTTCCAAACAGGTGGATATGCGTTTCGAGCTTGATGGTCCGAATCTCGCGGTGATGCCGGACACGCCGTATTTGCGTAATTACAAGATCGATTACGTCAACATGAGCCGTGACACCTCAGGCACAGTTTCAGTCACCACGCAGATTGCCACAGCCGGCGGCACCAGTACGGCAGGGGCAGGCGGTAGCGGTGGCAACAACTCGGCAACCAGGATTGAAAACAAATCACAGAACCGTTTCTGGGAAACGCTGATCCAGAACATCAAAGATATTCTCAAAGAAACCGACAAAGAAGTCGTTATGTCACGTCGAGGCTCAAGCGCGCAGGAGCAACTCAACAAACAAAGCAATACAACAGCCAATGCCAGTGGTACCGGGGCCGCTGCCGGCACCGGCGCAGGTGGACTAACAGGCGTCGCCAGCGCATTGGGTATCGGCAATCAATCAGCGCAGGCGCAGGCGGGGTCACAACAACAAGCGCTGAGTGACAAGGACTCCAAGGATTACCAGACAGTACTAGCGGCTGCGGTCATTGCACATCCGGAAACAGGTGTTCTGACTATTCGCGCCACCTCCCGCCAACATGAAAAACTTCAGCAATTTATTGATCAGGTAATGGGAAGTGCCAGACGACAAGTGCTTATCGAAGCAACGGTTGCCGAAGTTCAGCTGAGCAGCGGCTATCAGCAGGGTATTGACTGGAATCTGGCAAAATTTGGCGCAGCAGGTTTCTCAGTCGTCCAAAAGGCCGTTGGTGCCATTGCGGCGCCGGCATCCAGCCTGCTGCAACTCGGCTATACCAACAGTCAGGGCAACATGTCGGCCACCGTTAAATTGCTTGAGACTTTCGGTACCGTAAAAGTCCTGTCGAGTCCAAAAATTAGCGTGCTGAACAATCAGACAGCGGTTCTCAAAGTGGTCGACAACAGTGTCTATTTCACGATCAAGGCAGACACCACTGCCAATCAGACAACGACCGTCACAACTTTCACAACCACACTTAATCAGGTGCCAGTTGGTTTTGTCATGAATGTCACACCGCAGATCAGTGACACAGATACGGTTCTGCTCAACATTCGGCCAAGCATATCCAGGGTGATCGGCACGGTTCCTGATCCGAATCCTTCGCTGAAGAAAAGTGCAACCAATGGTTTCAGCGAAGACATCGTTAGCTCAATCCCGGTCATTCGCTCACGCGAAATGGAATCGATGATTCGGATTGAAAACGGCAATATCGCAGTCATGGGTGGCCTGATGGAAGACACGCTAACCAATACGGATAACGCAATTCCAGGCCTGTCCCGGGTGCCTGGTCTCGGTCAATTATTCACTCAGCGTGACGACAGCGTTCGCAAGACCGAACTCGTTATCTTCCTTCGCCCTGTCGTCATCAAGGACGGCAGCATCGAAGGGGATTACAGCAATTACAAAGCCTCATTACCTGACAAGGACTTCTTCAAAGACAGCCCGGACCCACAAAATCGCAGTAGCGAATTTGGTAGCGGAGCAGCGCGATGAGCCTTCTCATGGACGCGCTTAAAAAAGCTGAAGAAGCCAAGCGACAGAGTGGAGAAACGGGGCCATCTGGGAGCGCACCAACACCATTACCCGAATTGAGGCTGGAACCGGTTATCGAGCCTGTGAAGATACCTGACACGACACCGCATACATCCACCTTACCCAACCTTTCACAACACCTTGACTCGGTAGATGCCGAACTTGCTGCCCTGCCCACCACCGCGCCTCCTGCCAGAAAAAAACAGGCCGAACCTAAACCAAAACCAGTTGATG
>CAJBIL010000008.1 GCA_903953145.1 uncultured beta proteobacterium | reverse complement strand
TGAATCAATTACCCGGACAGGCGGCGAGTGGAAGAAACATCTCATCCGGATCGTACTGGGCCTGGTGTTATCGCTGGTTTTTCTCGGTCATGCCGCCAAGATTTACCAGATACCGTTAATCAACACCCTCGACGCTTTCGTGTACGACGCCCGCCTTCGCTTCACCGCCAAGGGGGGGGTTGACGAGCGTGTCGTCATTCTTGATCTGGATGAAAAAAGTCTGGCCGAAGTCGGCCGCTGGCCCTGGGGGCGCGACAAGCTGGCGACGCTCGTCAACCAGCTTTTTGATACCTACGGTATTGCCGTGCTTGGCTTCGACGTGGTTTTTGCCGAACCGGATACCAGTTCCGGGCTGCAGTCGCTGGAGACAATCGGCAACGGTGAGCTAAAAACCGATCCCGCATTCCAGACAGCACTTAAAAGTTTGCGCGGTTCGCTGGATTACGACCAGCGTTTTGCCGATGCCTTGCAGGGGCGTCCGGTTGTTCTTGGTTACTACTTCACGAATCTTGATGATGCCCACAAGAACGGCATGTTGCCTGAGCCAGTGATGGCGGCGGGCACTTTCAAGGGCAAGAATATTGCATTTACGTCCTGGAGTGGCTACGGCGCTAATTTGCCCGCGTTCCAGCAGCGCGCGGTCAATGGCGGGCACTTCAATCCGATTGTCGATTTCGATGGTATTTCCCGGCGCGTGCCGATGCTGGTCGAACACGACGGAAAATTCTACGAATCACTCTCTTTGTCGATGGTGCGTTTACTGCTTGGCAAGCCGCCGCTGGTGCCGGGCTACCCGGATGAAGGTGGGTTCGGCTTGGCCACTAAAAATTATAACGGGATGGAGTGGCTTGATTTACCCGTGGCCGGCGGAAAGGTCGTGCGTATTCCGGTCGACGAGCATGCGGCCAGCCTGATTCCCTATCGCGGGGTTCAAGGCAGTTTCCACTATCTTTCTGCGGCTGATGCACTGGCCGGGCGCCTCAAACCGGAGCAGTTGCGCGGCAAAATCGTACTGCTCGGCACAACGGCGCCGGGGCTGATGGATTTGCGCTCGACACCGGTTGGCAGCACTTATCCGGGGGTTGAGATTCACGCCAACCTGGTCGCCGGTATTCTGGACGCCACGATCAAGCAAAAGCCGCCCTACGTCCTCGGTGCCGAGGTTTTACTGCTGGTCGCGAGTGCGCTATTGCTCGCGCTGTCGTTGCCGATTTTGTCGCCGCTATATGCCAGTTTCCTGGCGCTGGGCACGCTCGGTGCGGTGGCGGCCCTCAATCTCAGCTTATGGTCTGCCGGGCTTGCTTTGCCGCTAGCGTCAACGGTCACGGTGATTCTCGCGCTTTACGCCCTCAATATGTCCTGGGGCTACTTCGTCGAAACGCGCAGCAAGCGGCAGTTTGCCGATTTGTTCGGGCAATACGTGCCGCCCGAGCTGGTCGACGAAATGGCGCGAGACCCCGAGCGTTACAGCATGGAAGGTAAGAACGAGTTGCTCACCGTTCTGTTCTCCGATGTACGCGGCTTCACAACTATTTCTGAAGGACTCGACCCGAAAGAGTTGACGCAGCTGATGAATGAATACCTTGGCGCGATGACTCAAGTTGTCCGCAAGAACCGGGGTACGCTCGACAAATACATTGGCGACGCAATCATGGCGTTCTGGGGTGCCCCGGTGGCGGATGTTGATCACGCGCGACACGCTGTCCAGACAGCGCTTGAGATGCAGGTCGAGCTGCGCAAACTTGACGAGCCATTCAAAGCGCGTGGCTGGCCGCCGCTGCATATCGGCGTTGGCATCAATACCGGGACAATGACAGTAGGTGACATGGGCTCGCCTGTGCGTAAGTCCTATACCGTGATGGGCGACGCGGTGAACCTGGGCTCACGCCTTGAATCCATTACCAAACAGTATGGCGTGGGTATTATCGTTAGCGAGACAACGCGTGCATTGGTCAAGGACATTGTTTATCGCGAGCTGGATCGGGTGCGCGTCAAAGGCAAGGATGAGCCGGTCGGAATTTTCGAGCCACTAGGCACGCCGGCTGAGCTCGATAAAGCCACCAATGACGAACTCAAGCTCTGGAGCCAGGCGCTCCGCCTTTATCGCGCGCAGGATTGGGATCAAGCTGAACTGCAACTGTACAATTTGTCGCGGATGAGCCCGGATCGCTACTTGTACCCGCTCTACACCAAACGTATTGCACACCATCGCGCCAACCCACCCGGCGAGTCCTGGGACGGCGTAACCACTTTTGAGACAAAATAGCCGTTAGTTTTTTGAAGTTGATCAGCGAAAGAGCCGCGCAGGCCGTGCGTAGGTCGGGCTTCAGCCCGACAATGTCGTGATGCATCTGCGCAGAGTGTCGGGATGAATCCCGACCTACCGGCGGGTTGTTTTGTAGTGTTTACAGTTGATGACAGTTTATTGATGAGTGGCTGTTCGATCAGCCCAGCGGAGATCAGATGAAAGTCAGAATTCTAGGTTGTAGTGGCGGCATCGGAGGGCGCCACTTGCGAACTACCTCAATGCTTGTCGATCACGACATCCTGATCGACGCGGGCACCGGGGTTGCCGACCTCTCGCTGGCCGAGTTGGCGATGATTGATCATGTTTTCATCACCCACTCGCATCTCGACCACATCGCCTCACTCCCGCTGATGATCGACTCGATTGCCGATATGCGCGACAAGCCATTAACGGTCTATGCCACCGATTCAACGCTAGAGATCATCAAGAATCACATCTTCAACTGGGCGATCTGGCCGGACTTTACCGAGATACCCAGTCGCGACAAGCCCGTGATGCAATATCAGCCGATTCGTCTCGGGCAGAAAACCGTGCTGGGCGGGCGCAGCATTACGGCATTGCCGGCGGAGCATACCGTCCCGGCGGTGGGTTATCACCTTGACTCGGGCAACGGGAGTTTCGTTTTTACCGGCGATACCACCGTCAATGAAGCGTTCTGGCCGGTGATCAACAAAATTACCAATTTACGTTTTCTGATCATTGAAACCGCATTCTCCAACCGGGAGAAGCGGCTCGCGGCCATGTCGAAGCACCTTTGCCCGAGCATGCTGGCTGATGAACTCGCCAAATTGATGCGCGAGGCGGAGATTTTCATTACGCACCTGAAGCCGGGGCAGATTGAGCTGACGATGAGTGAAATTGATGAATGTGTCGGTGATTTCAAGCCAAAAATGTTGCAGAACAATCAGGTCTTCGAGTTTTAAGCGCTGATCCTGTGTTGACCCTGTTCGTGATTCAGAAAGCCAAGTAAATGAACCATAACGCTGTTAATACCCAGATGCTGCGCCGTTTCGAGCCGATTGGTGCGCTTTCCGGCGGTCGCCTCAACGAACTTGCCGGCTTGTGCAATGCGGAGAAAGTCGCGCGTGGATTTGATCCCTTCCGTTTGCGTGGCCCGGAAGGTCAATCGATCTACCTCCTGTCGGGCGAATTGAAACTCGCTTTTGTCGATGGCTCCTCCAGCGTGCTGGTGGGGGGCAGCGAAGCATCGGTCTGGCCGATTGCCAAGCGCCCGCCGGCGGTGGCCGACGCCAAGGCAATTACCGATGTTGAACTGGTGCGTATCGACGACGAAATGCTCGACATCATGATGACCTGGGACCAACTCACCGCCGGTGTTGAAACCCCGGTGCAAGCCCCCGAAGCAACCGATTGGCGGATGATGTCGGGCGCTTTTCGCTTGCAGAGTCTGACCGATGGCGCGTTGTCGCGTTTGCCTTCCGCCAGTATCGACGCCCTGTTTCAGCGATTTGAGCGGGTCAAGGAAAAAGCCGGCGCCGTGATTCTGCGAGAGGGGGATGAAGGCGAGTACTACTACATCATTGAATCCGGGCGCTGTGAGGTGAAGCGCAAAGTTGGTGGCGTCGATATGGCGCTGGCCGAGTTGAAAGCCGGCGATGCTTTTGGCGAAGAAGCGCTGGTTGCCGAGAGCCGGCGTAATGCAACCGTCAGCATGAAAACAGCAGGCGTACTACTCCGCCTGAAAAAGCAGGATTTTATCGAATTGCTGCGCGAGCCCTTGCTTAAACGCCTTTCCTGCGAGGAGGCCAGCGCGCAAGTGGCCGCTGGAGCGGTATGGCTTGATGTGCGCTATCCCGCCGAGTATCAGCAGGATCGTTTGCCGGGGGCCGTGAATGTGCCCTTGAATGAGATCCGCAATGCGATTGGCCTGCTCGACCGTGAGCGCGACTACATCGTGTATTGCCAGAGCGGCCGGCGCAGTTCGGCGGCTGCTTTCCTGCTTTCTCAACGCGGTTATCGTGCCAGCTGGCTTGAAGGCGGCCTTAAATCGCCGCAGCCAGCCTGAGCATAATTCCAAAAGGATCCAACAGTACCAATAGGTAAGCAAATACGCACATGGAAAATAACGGCTCTGGCAGCAATACCGCCGAGATGAACAGCCGCCTGCTGTTCTTCAAAAATCTCCAGGTAGTCACCAACAAGATTCATGCGACGAACAACACAGACGAAATCATGCTCGAGATGTCGCAGGACATCTGCGACCTCTTCAACAGTGATCGTCTGACCATCTACGTGCTGGGTGACGACAAGCAAAGCATTGTTTCCAAGGTCAAGACCGGGCTCAACTCCTTCAAGGATCTCAAACTGCCGATTTCCGAGCAGAGCGTTGCCGGTTATGTGGCCGCAACGCGCAAGTCAGTCAATATCAAGGATGTTTACGACGATCTGGAGCTGAAGAGTTACAGCCCGCGCATGCAGTTCCTCAAGGAAGTGGACAAGCGAACCGGCTACCGCTCCCGGCAGATGCTGGTTGCGCCCATTCTGGATGCGCAGAATGGCGAGTTGCTTGGCGTCCTCCAGATGATCAACAATCGTTCGGATGCGCCGTTTACCGTCGTTGCCGAAGAGGGTGCGCTCAATCTCTCGCAAACGCTAGCCATCGCCCTCACGCAGCGCCAGAAGCCGCGCCAGACGGTGCGCTCCAAATATGGCGATCTGGTGGTCGATGCGGTGATCTCGGCGGATGAGCTTGACCTCGCCCAACGCTCAGCAAGGCGCAAGAACGTCGACCTCGAAGAAGTCCTGATGAAGGAGTTTCAGGTCAAACTCCCCGCGATTGGCGCTGCGCTATCAAAATTCTTTAGCGCGCCCTACGAGCCGTTCCGCGCCGATCGGGTCAAACCGATGGATCTGCTGAAAAATCTCAAGCGCGATTACGTCGAAGCCAATCAATGGCTCCCGATTGAAGAAACACAAGAGGGCGTGGTTGTTATCTCGATGGACCCCGAGCGGATCAAAAGCTCACGCATCGTCAATAACATCTTCCCGAAGAGCAAAATCGCCTATCGCGTCACCAGTAACCGCGAATTTTCGCTGACCATTGACCAGTTTTACGGTGCCCTGTCAGACATGGCATCGGTCGGCGACATGCTGTCTGATCTCGGCGACGAAGAGTCCGGCGACCCCGGCAGCGCCAGCACCGACGAGCTGGCCGCCGCCGCAGATAACGAACTGGTGCGGCTGGTCAACAAAATCATCATCGAAGCCTATCAGCAAGGCGCTTCCGACATCCATATCGAACCCCGGCCAGGCAAAGAGAAAACGCTGATCCGCTTCCGCAAGGACGGCTCCCTGTCGCCCTACATCGAAATACCCTCTTCCTATCGCAGTGCATTGATTGCCCGTATCAAAATCATGTGCGACCTCGATATTTCCGAGAAGCGGCGGCCGCAGGACGGCAAGATCAAGTTCAAAAAATGGGGCCCGGTCGACATCGAGTTGCGTGTGGCAACGGTACCAACCGCCGGCGGGATGGAAGACATCGTGATGCGGATTCTCGCCGCCGGCGAGCCGATTCCGCTCGACGACCTTGGCGTAACGCCGCACAACCTCGAACGCCTGAAAGGCATCATCTCCAAGCCTTACGGCCTGTTCTTCGTGTGCGGCCCGACAGGCTCCGGTAAAACCACCACCCTGCATTCGATCCTCAGTTACATCAACAAGCCCGAAACCAAAATATGGACAGCCGAAGACCCGGTGGAAATCACCCAGAAAGGCTTGCGCCAAGTTCAGGTCAACAAAAAAGCCGGTCTTGATTTCGCCACCGTGATGCGCTCCTTCCTGCGCGCCGACCCCGACGTGATCATGGTCGGCGAAATGCGCGACAAGGAAACAGTCTCCATCGGTATTGAAGCCTCGCTTACCGGCCACCTCGTGTTTGCCACCCTGCACACCAACAGCGCCCCGGAGTCGATCAACCGCCTGCTTGATATGGGGATGGACCCCTTCAACTTCGCCGACGCACTGCTCGGCATTCTTGCCCAGCGTCTCGCCAAGCGCCTCTGCAAATCCTGTAAAGAGGCTTACCAGCCAGCGCCGGAGGAAATCAAGCAACTGCTCTCGGCCTACTGTGAAGATCTGGTTAATACCGATAACTTCAAAAAAGACCCCAAGGCAGCGACCGAAGCCATCTATCAAGAGTGGCTGAAGCATTACGCCAAGGACGGAAAAATCACCCTCTACCGCACCAAGGGCTGTGATGCCTGCGGCGGCAGTGGCTATAAGGGGCGCGTCGGCTTGCACGAACTGCTGGCCGGAACCGACCCGCTGAAACGGCAGATTCAGGAACACGCCCGTGTCGCCGAGTTGTTCGCCACCGCGCTTAACGAGGGCATGCGCACCCTCAAGATGGACGGCATCGAAAAGATAATGTCCGGGATAACCGACATCAAGCAGGTTCGTTCTGTCTGCATAAAGTAGGAGTAAGCAACGTGGATACCCTGAGTGATCTCTTCCGGCGGCTTGAATACCTAAACGAAATCGGTGCCGCACTCTCCAACGAGCGCAACATTGATCGACTGCTCGAAAGCATCCTGCTCGCCGCAAAAACGATTACACATGCCGACGGCGGCACCTTGTATCGTGTTTCGGAAGACCGGAAATCGCTGCAATTCGAGATCGTGCGCACCGACTCGCTGAAAATTGCCTACGGTGGCACTACCGGCGAGCCGATTTCGGTCAAGTTCCCCAACCTACCGCTCTACCGCGAAGACGGCGAACCCAACAACACCATGATCGCCGCCTATTCCGCGATCCATGCAGAAACCGTCAATATTGCCGATGCCTACACCGCCGAAGGCTTCGATTTCTCGGGAACCCGCAAATTTGACCAGGTTACCGGCTACCGCTCGCAGTCATTCCTCTCGGTGCCGATGAAGAATCACGAGAACGAGATCATCGGCGTCCTGCAACTGATCAACGCCATCGACCCCAAGACCGGCGAGGTGCGCGTCTTCTCCACCGGCGACCAGAGCCTGGCCGAGTCGCTCGCCTCGCAGGCCGCGATTGCGCTGACCAACCGCCTGCTCGTTAGCCAGCTGGAAGAACTCTTCGAGTCCTTCATCAACCTCATCAACTTGGCGATTGACGAAAAATCACCCTATACCGGCGGCCACTGCCAGCGCGTGCCCTCGCTCACCATGATGCTTGCCGAAGCCGCCTGCGCCGAAGCCGAAGGCCCGCTCGGCAGCTTCGCCATGAGCGACAAAGACCGCTACGAGCTCAAGATTGCCGGCCTGCTGCACGACTGCGGCAAAGTCACCACGCCAGTGCACGTCGTCGACAAAGCCACCAAGCTGCAAACCATTTTTGACCGCATCCAGATGGTCGACACACGCTTTGAAGTCATCAAGCGCGATGCCGAAGTGGCCATGCTGCGCTCAGTGATGGCCGGCGAAGACAGCGCAACCGCCAAGCGCCGGCTACAAGCCGAAGTGCGCGGCATTGACGAAGATCGCGATTTTTTGCGGCATGCCAACATCGGCGGCGAAGCCATGCAGGCCGAGGCGCAGGAGCGCGTGCGCAAAATTTCGCGGCAGTATCGCTGGATCAACACCGAAGGGCGAGAAGTCGAGTTCCTCACCGCCGAAGAAGTGGAAAACCTCACCATCCGCGCCGGCACGCTCACCCAGGCCGAGCGCGAAACGATCAACTACCACATCGTCGCCACCATCAAGATGCTTGAGTCGCTGCCCTGGCCAAAACACCTCAAGCGCGTGCCCGAGTACGCTGGCGGCCACCATGAACGGATGGACGGCAAAGGCTACCCGAAAGGCCTGATGCGCGATCAAATGTCGGTACAGGCCCGCATCATGGGCATTGCCGACATCTTCGAAGCCCTCACCGCGCGCGATCGCCCCTACAAACACGGCATGAAACTCTCCGAAGCCCTGCGCATCCTCGGCAACTTCAAAACCAACGGCCACATCGACCCCGATCTTTTCGACGTATTCCTCAAAGAGAAGGTGTACCTCAAATACGCCGAGCAGTATCTTGATCCAGTGCAGATTGATGTTGTTGGGTAGGCGTGACAAAGCTGTTTCAGGCGGCCCCAAGATTTTCTGTCGCGGGAACTTGCTAAGTCGACACGCGCTGCGTGTTAATTTTAGACTTGACCAACGTTGCCAATGACCGGCCTCAAGAATGAGTCATCAACCCACCATAAAAAATCTGCAGCAGATATTGTCCGCCACGAGTGAGCTGGCGTTCGCGGTGCTCGTCGGTAGTCGGGCAGTGGGTACTGAGCGAAGTGATAGCGACTGGGACATTGCGCTTTACTGGCGCGATGGTTTGCCCTGGCTCGAACGGGTTGCAAAGACGGAGATGCTTCACCGTGAATGTGCCAAGGCACTGGGTGTGGCCGAAGCACAAATCGACCTGATCGATCTCGCCAACGCCAATCTTGCCATGCGTGCAGCAGTCGTCGAGGAAGGTCTGCCGCTCACCGGTGATGAAAGTGTGGCT
>CAJBIL010000007.1 GCA_903953145.1 uncultured beta proteobacterium | reverse complement strand
CTGCTGCCCGCCGCTGAAGAGGGGCGCGATCTCAACCCGCTGTTGCAAGACCCCGGCCTGATCATTCATCCGCCGATGCTGTACATGGGCTATGTGGGCTTCTCGGTGGCCTACGCCTTCGCTGTCGCCGCGCTGCTTTCCGGGCAACTGGATGCGGCCTGGGCGCGCTGGTCGCGGCCGTGGACTACCGCTGCATGGATTTTCCTGACGCTGGGCATCGCCCTCGGCTCATGGTGGGCATATTACGAACTGGGCTGGGGCGGCTGGTGGTTCTGGGACCCGGTGGAAAACGCCTCATTCATGCCCTGGCTGGTGGGTACGGCGCTGATTCACTCACTGGCGGTGACCGAGAAACGGGGCAGTTTCAAGAACTGGACCGTATTGCTGGCCATTTCGGCCTTCTCTTTGTCACTACTCGGCACCTTCCTCGTGCGCTCCGGCGTGCTGACCTCGGTGCATGCCTTCGCCACCGATCCGAAACGCGGCATCTTCATCCTCGCCTTCCTCGTCGTCGTGATCGGCGGCTCGCTCGCGCTGTTTGCCTGGCGCGCACCGAAAGTGGGGCTCGGCGGTCGTTTCGGCCTGCTGTCCCGCGAATCCCTGCTGTTGACCAACAATGTGTTGCTTGTTGTCGCCTGCTCATCGGTGTTGCTCGGCACACTTTACCCACTCGCCATTGACGCGTTTGGTGCCGGCAAGCTCTCGGTTGGCCCCCCCTACTTCAATACCGTGTTCGCACCCCTGATGGTGCCGGCCCTGTTCCTGATGGGGGTCGGGCCTTTTGCGCGCTGGAAGCACGCAACTTTTGCCGAACTGGCGCGCACGCTGCGCTGGGCGTTTCTCACGGCAGCGGTAGTCGGCATTACTGCGCCCTTCCTCTATGGAGAATGGACACCGCTGGTGGCGCTCGGCCTGCTACTCGCCGCGTGGATTGTCCTTTCGGGCACACTCAACTTCGTCGAACGCGTTCAATCGACACGCGCCGGTCAGACCTTCCTTGCGGCTGCGCTGAAACAACCGCGCAGTTTCTTCGGCATGCATACGGCGCACGTCGGCATCGCCGTCTTCGTCGTCGGCGTCACCATGGTCAATGGCTATCAGGCTGAAAAAGACGTCAAAATGGAAATCGGTGACACGGTTGCCGTTGGCGGCTACACCTTCCGGTTTAATGGCGTACGACAGGAAAAAGGACCAAATTTTACGGCGCTGGTCGGTGATGTTGACCTGATCAAGAATGAAAAACAAATCCGGAAAATGAATCCGGAAAAGCGTATCTACGTTTCGTCGACGATGCCGATGACCGAAGCCGCCATTGATACCGGCTTCCTGCGCGATGTCTATGTTTCACTTGGCGAGCCGATTGACAAGGCAAAACCGGATGCCGCCTGGGCCGTCCGCGTTTATTACAAGCCTTTTGTCGACTGGATCTGGGGCGGTTGCGTACTGATGGCGCTCGGCGGCCTGATCGCCATGTCCGACCGTCGCTACCGGGTCAAATCACGCGCCGATGCTGCGGTAACAATCTCAACAACTGCGGGTAACGCAGGGACACAAAGCGCATGAACAAATTTCTCTGGCCATTGATCGGCTTTATTGTCCTGATTGTCCTGCTTGCTGTCGGGCTTAACCTCAACCCGCGTGACGTTCCCTCACCACTGGTGGGCAAACCTGCACCCTTGTTCTCTCTGCCGCAAATTCATGCGCCTGCAAAAACCTTTTCGCCACAGGAAATGCAAGGTAAGGTCTGGCTGCTCAACGTATGGGCCTCTTGGTGCGTCTCCTGCCGGCAGGAACACCCGGTTCTGGTCGAACTGGCAAAAAGCAAGACCGTGCCGCTGATCGGGCTCAACTATAAAGAGTTGCGCGGGGATGGCGGCATCGATACGGACAAAATCAACCCCGCAACCGAGCAAAAACAGGCCATCGAGCGCGCTGCTGGCTGGCTGGCCAGGCACGGCGACCCTTACACACTATCGGTTCTTGATCTGGACGGTCGAGTCGGCATCAACTATGGCGTCTATGGCGTTCCCGAAACTTATGTAATCGACAAGGCCGGCGTTATTCGCATGAAACACACCGGCCCGATCACGCCGGATATCTTCTCCGGCAAGATCCTGCCACTGGTTGCGGAGCTATCGAAATGAAACGCTGGCTGTTTATTCTCGCCTTGGCGCTCGGCAGCATTGTTGCGCAGGCCAAGGAAGCGGCCCCCCTGGCGGCTGACGAAGTGGTTGAAAAACGCATGGTGGCAATTTCTGATGAATTGCGCTGCCTGGTCTGCCAGAACGAATCGCTCTCCGGCTCGCACGCCGAACTGGCGAATGATCTTCGCCGTGAAATCCGTACCTTGATCAATGAAGGGAAAAGTGACGCCGAAATCATGGATTTCATGGTCAGCCGCTACGGCGACTTTGTGCGTTACCGCCCACCCGTCAAGGGCACCACGCTGCTCTTGTGGTTTGGCCCGGCAGCCTTGCTCGCACTCGGCCTGTTCGGACTAATCCGCTACGTGCGGCGCCGTAATGACGATATTAGCGATGCACCACTCAACTCCGAAGAACAAAGACAGGCGGATGCCCTGCTACTGCATAAAGATTCACAACAATGACCGCTTTTGCCATTCTCGCAGCGCTCCTCGTCGTTGCCGTTACCGCCCGTCTTTTGCTCCCGCTGATACGTTCAGCGAAATCAACCGCTATCGCCACTAACCAGGCAACTACTTCCAATGAACGGCGGGAAGCGAATTTAACGATCTTCCGAGACCAGCTCGCCGAGCTTGAACGTGAGTTCAACGATGGCCTGCTGGCCGCACCCGACTTCGAACAGGCCAAACGCGAACTGCAACGCCGTCTGCTCGAAGACGTACAAATCGAGGAAACCGGCGGCGCATCGCAACGCCATGCTTCGACTGGCCGCAACACCGCACTAGCGCTGATCATCGCACTGCCACTCGTGACAGCCGGCGGTTATGCTCTGCTCGGCAACCCACGCGGCCTTGACCCGCTGCTGACGCAAGTTCAACCCCGAGTCAGCCCGGCACAGGTTGAAGAAATGGTCAGCAAGCTGGCCGCAAAGCTCAAGCAGAATCCGGACGACGCCAATGGCTGGGTCATGCTGGCACGCTCTTACAAGGTGCTCGGGCGCTTTGCTGAAGCTGCCGACGCCTATAGCCACGCCAGCTCAATTGTCGACAAGGAAGCGGTACTCCTTGCCGATTATGCAGAAATGGTTGCTCAAGCCAACAATGGCAATTTGCAGGGCAAACCAAGCGAACTTGCGGCACGCGCACTCAAGCTCGACCCCGATGAGCCGCAAGCACTCCTGCTGGCCGGCGCTGCAGCCAGTGATCGTCGTGATTTTGCAGCAGCAGCAACGCACTGGGGACGCCTTTTAACGCAGGTTGACCCCGACTCTGAAGAAGCCAAGGCGCTTGGCGACGCGGTTAGCAAAGCCCGGGAACTCGCAGCGAAACCGCCACAAAGTGACAAGCCAGTCAGCGCCAGCACGAGCATCAGCGGCCGCGTCACCCTGAGCCCGGCACTGGCCGGACAAGCCAAACCAGACGACGTGATTTTTGTCTTTGCCCGCGCCGAAGATGGCCAGCGCATGCCGCTTGCAGCAATGCGCAGAACTGTCGCCGATCTACCACTAAGTTTCAGCTTTGATGATTCAATGGCACTCCCCGGCGGCCGGAAGATTTCCGATTTCAAGACGGTCAGTATCGAAGCGCGCATTGCCAAAGCGGGCAAAGCACAAACATCCAGTGGCGATCTTTTCGGCAGTGTCAGCGGGGTGAAAGCAGGTAAAACGAACGTGCCTCTGATTATTGACAAGGTCCAGCCGTAACCGCCAACACCTTAAAAATATAGGGATAAGTTAACCTAGATCAAACCGCCAAACTTTCTCATTCGTTAGACTGCGTGCCAGCATCGCCACTCTCGACATTGGCGAGGGGCATACAAAAATTAACGATAGGAGATACAACATGTCTGACAACGCTTCCGGCTTCTGGGCCAAACTCAAGCGTCCGAGCACAAAATATTCGTTGCTGGCTTTACTTTCGGTAGGCTTCATCTCCGGTATCTTCTTCTGGGGTGGTTTCAACACTGCCATGGAAGCGACCAATACCCTCGAATTCTGTATTTCCTGTCATGAAATGAAAGACAACGTCTATCAGGAATACAAGACAACTATTCACTACAGCAATCGCACCGGTGTTCGTGCCTACTGTTCTGACTGTCACGTCCCCAAGGATTGGGGCCACAAAATGATGCGCAAGCTGCAGGCGAGTGGCGAAGTCTATGGCAAAATCATGGGCACCATCGACACCAAGGAAAAATTCGAAGCCAAGCGACTTGAACTCGCAACGCACGAATGGGAGCGCATGAAGAATAGCGATTCGCGCGAATGCCGCAATTGCCACTCCTTCACCGCGATGGATATCGAGAAACAAAAGCTGCGCGCCTCAAAAATGCATAAGATTGCCCAGGACGACAAAAAGACCTGTATCGACTGTCACAAAGGTATCGCGCACCACAAACCAAAAGGCATGAAAGAGGATGACGACGAATAATTTGCTTCGGCAATCGTCATTGAATAAGTGCTCAAACCCAAATAAACACCTGTTTAACCGAGTGGAGAAGACAAATGAATAAAACCAGCGTTTCCCTAGCCGTTTTCGGTGCACTTTTTGCCTTTGGTTCGCAGATTGCCCAAGCCGCACCGGACTGGAGCAAAGTACCCAAGCGTGACGTCCAGGTATTCCATGCTGGCGTAACGCCGATTGAGTGGGTCACCAAAAAGTCTGACCATAGCGGTCGTACCGGCCTCGTCAAGGGCGAAAGCTGCGTGGGTTGCCACGAAGAAAAAGGCGGCCTTAACTTTGATATGAAGCGTCTGGCAGGCAAGGATCTGGAGCCGGTTGGCGCGCCCAAGACAATGAACTTCCCGGTCACAGTGCAAGCGGCCTACGACAAGGATAACGCCTACATCCGCCTGACCTTCAAGGCACCTGCCGGTGGCGCCAACAATGCGGACAAGGACAATGAAGTCAAGGTTGCCGTGATGTTCGCCAACGACAAGGTGACTGCCGCCGCCGGTGACAAGACGATCCCGGGCGATCAGCTCGGCTGCTGGGCAACCTGTCACACCGACGCACGCACCATGCCGGGCGCCGATGACAAGAAGACCAAGTACACCAAGGACGGCGCCTACGAACTAATGCAGTGGAAGAGTGCCAAGGGTGCCAAGGCTGTTGATGGCTCAGTCACCGACAAGCGCAACATGGAAGGTGGTACGGCCGGCGTCAAGGCTGAAGGCGACAACAAGGGCGGCACCTACACCGTGACCTTCACGCGTAAGCTTAATGGCGCGCTGGCTGAAGGCAAGGCTGTTCCATTCGGCGTGGCAGTTCATGCCGATCACGCAACCGGCCGCTTCCATCACATCTCGCTAGGCTACAAGCTTGGCTTCGGTGCTGAAGGGGATATCAAGGCGACCAAGCAGTAAGCTATATCGCTATTGAATCGTTGAATCAAACGCGTTCAAGGTGACAAAAGACAAAGGGCAGAACCTCGGTTCTGCCCTTTGCGCTTCCAGGCTTTACAGTAAGCGCATGCCTATCGACACTCAGAAACTCAGGCAACGTCAGAACCATGACCGAATCAAGCAGCCGGCGTAATTTTCTGCGCGGTAAATTTTCCCCCCGCAAAGGGCCCCTGCGCCCGCCGTGGGCGCTCGTGGAAGATGATTTTATAAATGCTTGTACGCGTTGCGGTGACTGCATCAGCACCTGCCCGACTCGGGTCATCATCAAACACGAAGCCGGCTACCCAAGCGTTGATTTCAGCGAAGGAGAATGCACCTTCTGCGGCGACTGCGTTACCGCATGCACAGCCAATGCGCTGACGCGAACCATCGATCCGCGCTGGCTTGCGCGCGCTAAAATTAATGAAGACTGCCTGGCACAACAGAAAGTCGAGTGCCGCGTCTGCGGTGAAATCTGTGCAGAAAACGCTATTCACTTTCCACCAATGCCGGGCGGCATATCCACTCCGGTGCTAATAGCGGAATGTTGCACTGGCTGTGGCGCCTGTGTCGCAACCTGCCCGACCCGGGCAATCACCGTCCGCTAAAAGCCCTACCCGAACAAAGATGGACAAAGCGTGACGAATGGTCAGAATAGCGCCATCGCACTTTGGATTACCCGTTGATGGATCACCTGATCAAGGACACCGCACCGCTTGAGCTATACGCCTGGCTAGACGCAGATACCGAACTGCCGGGCTGGGACATCCTGACGGGCAATCCCTTTGGGTCATCGTTGCCCGAAGATCAGTTCACTACGGTGCAGAACTATTTTGCCGAGTATCACCTGGAGTATTTTCGCCAGCGCCTCTACAACCATTTCCCCAGTCGACTGCATGCCCTGCTGCTCTTTGCGACCCGCGTAGATGCTGAAACTTTTCGCAACAAACACCCCGCCCGCGTGTTCGGCAAACACCTGACGCGCGCGCGCAGCAAGGGCGCTTACGTCTGCTCATTTCATGACGCAAGCTGGCTGGACTATCTGCGACTGCCACACAGCCTGAGCCTGCCAGCGCTCGACGAGGTGGTGAATCACTACTGGCGCGGCGCCCTGGTTGAAGAAGTGGGGCTAACCTTCATGAATGAAGCGTGGCGCGAACCCCCGGTCATTGAAGCACTATTTCAGGGCACGCTTGAACCCGTAACGCAAAGCTCAAGCAGCCGCTGGCTACCTGGCTTTGCATGATCAGGAACAGCGCCCGTCATCGACCTGAGCAATCTGCATTTAACGAAAGCAACGAACTACGATAACGTCCGACAGGTTTGTGATTGTGTCAGATCACGCTTACCAGTTCGGCTCACGCTCCGGCGTTGCCGTGATTTTGTGAATCGATAGGTCAGCGCCATCATATTCCTGCTCTTGATCAAGCCGCAAACCCAGCACTGCCTTCAAGGCACGATACACAATATAGCTGCCGGTCAACGCAACGGTGATTGCCAGGCAGGTCATGATCAGTTGCGGCATAAAGGCAACGCCACCCGCGCCACCCAATGCCTTGCTACCGAAGATCCCCGCAGCGAGGCCGCCCCATGCACCACAAAGACCATGCAGCGGCCAGACACCGAGCACGTCATCGATTTTCCAGCGGTTCTGGGTCAGCGTAAACATGACGACGAACAGGCCGCCGGCAACCCCACCGACCACCAGCGCCCCCATGGGGTGCATCACATCCGAGCCGGCGCAAACGGCGACCAGTCCGGCAAGCGGGCCGTTGTGAACGAAACCAGGGTCATTCTTGCCGACCACCAGCGCGACCAGCGTGCCACCAACCATCGCCATCAACGAGTTGAGTGCGACCAGTCCAGATACTTTATCGAGCGTCTGTGCGCTCATTACGTTGAAACCAAACCAACCCACCATCAGAATCCATGCACCTAGCGCTAGAAAGGGTATGGAGGATGGCGGATGCGCTGAAATACGCCCTTCCTTGGTGTAACGCCCGTGCCGTGCGCCGAGCAGCAACACCGCAGGCAATGCAATCCAGCCGCCCATCGCATGCACCACGACGGAGCCGGCAAAATCATGAAACTCCTCGCCAAAAGTCGCTTTCAGCCATGCTTGAATACCAAAAGCCTGGTTCCAGGCAATGCCCTCAAAAAAGGGATAAACGAAACCGACGATAAGGAAGGTGGCGATCAGTTGTGGATTGAATTTGGCGCGCTCGGCAATTCCGCCGGAAACAATTGCGGGAATAGCCGCAGCGAAGGTGAGCAGGAAAAAGAATTTGGTCAGCTCAAAGCCATTTTTCTGCATCAGCGTTTCGGCGCCTGAGAAAAAGTTGATCCCGTAGGCAACGCTGTAACCAACAAAGAAGTAGGCAATGGTCGAGACAGCAAAATCGGTAATGATTTTAACCAGCGCATTAACCTGATTTTTCTTGCGCACTGTACCAAGCTCAAGAAACGCAAAGCCTGCGTGCATGGCCAGCACCATAATGGCGCCAAGCAAAATGAAGAGAACGTCACTACCAGACTTGAGCGCTTCCATAACCCCTCCTGAACATCGAATCGGAGCCATGCTGCAAGAAACGTTCCATTGAATACTAACTCAAACTATCAATGACTTGCCTTTCGCATCAATAACAAATTGCACACTGTAGGTGCGTTTACAAATAACTAAGCACCATACTAGGGCGTCCTGCACCAATGCGTTGCACTACTGCTATTTCGGTGCAACGCCGGGCGGCAAGAGAACCCACATCTGACCCGACTGCTTCATGCGCCCCGCCTGAGCGCCTGCTTCAGCCCCAAAACCCCAGAAGAAATCGGCGCGTACGACACCGCGAATTGCGCCGCCCGTATCCTGCGCCAGCATCAGGCGGCGCAGTGGCGTCGCTGAATTCGGCTGCGTGGTCGACAGAAAAACCGGTGCACCGAGGGGGATATGGCGCGGATCAACTGCGATGCTGCGCTCAGCAAATAACGGAACACCGAGCGCGCCTTGCGGGCCATCGCTGTCACTCCCCCTTGCGCTTACTTCGCGGAAAAAAACGTAACTCGGGTTGCTGTCGAGCAACTCGTTGAGGCGCGTCGGATTGGCCCGCGCCCATGCCTGAATGCCCTGCATCGAGGCCTGCTCAAGTTTTAGCTCGCCGCGCTCGACGAGTACGCGACCAATCGACTGATAGGGGTGGCCGTTCTGGTCAGCGTAGCCGATACGCACCATCCCGCCATCGGGCAGCCTGACACGACCGGAACCCTGCACTTGAAGAAAGAAGAGTTCCACCGCGTCGTCCACCCAGAGCAGAACGCGATCAGCGTAGTTTTTCTCCCGGCCGACGATCTCCGCGCGCGAAAAATACGGCACCACCTTGTTGCCCTGCAAACGACCACGCAGTCGCATGTTTTTCAACTCGGGCAAGAGATCACCCAGCTCAATCGTCAACAAATCACCGGGAACACCAAGAACGGGTTGCAGGTAAGGCTTGCCACGCGAGCGCGAGCCACGCAGTAGTGGCTCGTAATAGCCGGTAATCATGCCGCTGGTGCTGCCATCCGGATTGGTTAACAGATAGGGCTCGAAACGAGATTCAAAAAAACGGCGCAGCACAGCTGGATCACGGCCATCCACCCGGCCATCGATGCTTTTTGCCTCATCGCAGGCGGGACGCCAGAGTGCGCCCTGTGCTTTGCCGACCAGCACACGACAGGACTGTATGAAGGCAGGCCAGGCAGCACTCACATCGTCATCGCCCCAGCCCGGCAAATCCGCCCAGCGCGCCAGTTGCATGGGCTTGGCGGCGGGTAGCGGGGTAACCGGCGGCGCACATTGCGCGCACACCGGGCACGGTGCGCAAGTCAGGCTGGCCGCCGCTACGGGCTGAACCTCGGCGACTTCCCTGGCGGGCTCTTTACCCGGCACCTTCACCGTTGCGCACGCAGCGAGAACAGCGGAAAGAAATACAGCGACTAAAAATGAACAGGACATCGTGTTGCTTTTGGGCATGATTTGGCTACAGTGCTGAATTGTCTGATTTATCGAATGCCGGAGTATACCGCCCCCATGACTGAGCCGATCAACGACCCGGTACAACACCTGGCGAGTTTCCTTGCCCGCGCCGAAAAACTGCTTGAACGCCTTGAGCCACTGCTCCCGCCGCCATCAACAACGCCTGACTGGCAAATGGCCGTTGCCTTCCGCTGGCGCAAGCGTGGCCATGCCGGCTATCTACAAGCGATCACCCGCCCACCCGTCATCCGCCTGAAAGATCTGCACGACATCGACGACCAGAAATCGCGCATTGATGCCAATACCCGCCAGTTTGTGGCCGGCAAGCCTGCCAACAATGTTCTGCTGACGGGGGCGCGCGGTTCCGGCAAGTCGTCGATCATCAAGGCCCTGCTCAATGAATACGCGAAGAAAGGTTTACGCCTGATCGAAGTCGACAAGAGCGACCTGATCGACCTGGCCGACATCGTCGACCTGCTTGAAGGGCGCCCGGAACGCTTCATCATCTTCTGCGACGACCTATCCTTTGACGCGGGCGACGCTAGCTACAAAGCCCTCAAAGTGGTGCTTGACGGATCAATCTCATCAGCGCCGGATAATGTGCTGATCTACGCCACCTCAAACCGGCGCCATCTGATGCCGGAATACTTCGATGAGAATCTCGAAAGTAAACGGGTCGGCGAGGAAATCCACCCGGGCGAGGCGATCGAGGAAAAAATCTCGCTCTCCGAGCGCTTTGGCTTATGGATATCCTTCTACCCCTTCGACCAGGATGCCTACCTCAACATCGTCGCGCACTGGCTGAAGTTCTTTGCATGCAGCGACAAGGAAATCGCTGGCGCCGAACGAGAGGCACTCAACTGGGCGTTGATGCGTGGCTCACGCAGCGGGCGTGTGGCGTGGCAATTTGCCAAGGATTGGGCGGGTACGCACCGCAGAACGAAATGACCAAATCCGTCAAGATCGTCGAAGTCGCAGCCGCCGTCCTATTGCGCAAAGATGGCGAAACCAGCGAATTTCTCCTCGCGCAACGCCCGGAAGGCAAAGTTTACGCCGGCTACTGGGAATTCCCCGGCGGCAAAGTCGAGGCCGGGGAAACGATGCGGGACGCGCTGATCCGCGAACTCAAGGAAGAACTCGGAATCACGGTGAGTCGTGCATGGCCATGGTTATGCCGGGAATTTACCTACCCGCACGCAACAGTGCGCCTGAAGTTCTTCCGCGTCGACTCCTGGCGTGGCGAGATTGAACCAATCGAGCACAGCGGCTTCGCCTGGCAACGTGCCGGCACGGCTGCCACGGTAACGCCCATCCTGCCCGCCAACGGCCCCATTCTTCGTGCTCTGGAACTACCGGCAGTCTATGCGCTAAGCAATGCCGAGACCAACGGCATCGACACAGAACTCGCTCGACTCAAACAAGCGCTGAAAAATGGGCTGCGCCTGATCCAGATCCGCGACAAAACATTGCCGATGAGCGAACGGAAACGACTTGCCGAAGGCGCCATGGCGCTGGCCGGTGCCTATCCAGATGCCCGTCTGTTGATCAATGATGATGAAGTACTGGCCCGTGCGGTCGGCGCGCATGGCGTGCACCTTTCGGCAAGCCGTCTTGTGCAAACAAAGAAGCGGCCGGCTTTCGAGTGGGTTGCCGCGTCATGCCATAACGCAGAGGAACTGGCTCGCGCCGCAACACTTGAGCTTGATTTTGCGGTGCTCGGCCCGCTACAACCAACCCCGAGCCACCCTGAATCAGCAGGCATCGGCTGGCAAAATTTTGCACGCCTCGTCGAACGCTCACCGCTCCCGGTTTTCGCACTCGGTGGCATGCAACTGGCGATGCTTGAAACAGCTTGGGATAACGGGGCGCATGGCGTTGCCCTGATGCGCGGCTGGGTCTAGAAACCAGCCACACGCGCTTAATCGACAGAGGGTGCTTCGTCCGACAATGGATCTGCACTTTCCTGTACCGGGACGCGGTATGACTCGGAGGCCCAAGCGCCCAGATCGATCATTTTGCAACGTTCGGAGCAAAACGGCCGCGACGGATTCGACGCACTCCACGGCGATTCGCTACCGCACTGCGGGCAACGGACTTGGGGTACCGCTTTAACCATTAGAGATTACAGAAAACCATGTCGAATTCGATATCGTCATCGCACTGGCGCGGTCGCTGATCGCTTTCCGGCCGGATATATCGAATATTCAGCGCATATTTGTTGGCGCTGATTTCAGGGACGAACGGTGCGTGCAACTTGAGCGAGATACGCACCATCTGTGAAGCGCTACCACCCAGCATCAACTGGAACATGCCAGCTTTGGCCAGATGCCGCTCCGACCGGCCGCTGGCACGCAGCAGGCGCAATACGATGGTAAGGCCATCGCGCAGCGGCGACAGTGGTTTCAGCCAGGCATTCAGTGCCTCGCGACGATAATCGGGCTCGTGGTGCAGCCAGAAATGATACGAAGGCAAATCGAACTCGCAAACGCCACCGGGAATGGCCGCGCGGCTCTTGATCCCCATCAACCAGTCGTTTTCACGCAGATACTGGCCGATCTTGCCGGTCATGGCGAGCAAAGCTGCCGCGGCCTGCTCGATTTCATACAGCGCGCCGGAGAGGGCTTCTTCTGAAATATCGGGGTTGTTGCGATAGTTGAGCAGCGTTTGGCGCTGACGCTCAAGCTCCTGGATCAGATCCATCTTGAGGTCAGCGCGACTGGCCACCTCAAGAATTTCAAACATCGTGAGCAACACCACGTGATGTTCATGCGCACCGTCGTGCTGCATGAAGTAGGCGCATTTCTCGAACAGATCCTCCAGACGCAGCAAGGTGCGTATGCGTTCGTTGAAGGGATATTCGTAAGTAATCACGCCACCG
>CAJBIL010000006.1 GCA_903953145.1 uncultured beta proteobacterium | reverse complement strand
GATCATTCCCGCCGGGTCTTCCCGGGCGGACAGCAAGGTCAGCTCGTCATCCAGTGTGAGATAGCGCATTTCTGGTTCGGCCATCTGCCGCACCAGTGTTGTTTTTCCTGCCTGGCGTGGGCCGGCAACAAGGACAACGGGCGTATCTGCCAAAGCCTCAGCGATACGTTTTTGTACAAGGCGCGGATAGTGCAAAGACGAATTCATGCCGCAATAGTACCGGCAAATCCGGAGACTGTCTTCGTAATATCCGGAATAATATGCCGTTAATTACGGAATGTTAGGTCGTAAATTACGGAATCAAGGATTCACGGAAGCTCGGCATCGGCCAGCAGCGGCGCTACTGCGTCCTTCCCGGAAAGCATTGGCGTGCCTTGCAGTGGCCAGAGGATGGCCAGCGCGGGGTCGTTCCAGGCGATGCAGCGTTCGTAGTCGGGTGCGTAATAATCGGTGGTCTTATAGAGGAATTCAGCGGACTCGCTCAGCACCAGAAAGCCGTGCGCGAAACCGGCGGGAATCCACAGTTGCCGCTTGTTTTCAGCGGAGAGTTCTTCCCCCACCCAGCGACCAAAGGCCGGTGAATCCTTGCGGATATCGACGGCCACATCAAAAACTGCGCCTGCCACAACGCGCACCAGTTTGCCCTGCGCCTTGCCGGGTAGCTGATAGTGCAGGCCACGCAGCACATTGCGCGCACTTTTCGAGTGGTTGTCCTGCACAAAATGCAGATCAAGGCCCGTGGCCTGGTTAAAGGCCAGCTGATTAAAACTCTCGTAGAAAAACCCGCGATCATCGCCAAAAACCCGGGGCTCGATGCACAACACGCCAGCCAGCGCGGTGGGGACGACCTTCATCCGAACACCCGCTCGTGCAACAGGCTTTGCAAATACTGGCCGTAACCCGATTTGGCCAGCGACTTGGCCAGTTGCTCCAGCCGCGCATCGTCGATCCAGCCATGCCGCCAGGCGATTTCTTCGGGCGCGGCGACTTTCAGGCCCTGCCGTTTTTCGATGGTCTGAATGAACTGGCTGGCTTCGAGCATTGACTCGTGCGTTCCGGTATCGAGCCAGGCATAACCACGGCCCATGGTCTCGACATTGAGCCGGCCCTGTTCGAGATAAAGCCGGTTGAGGTCAGTGATTTCTAGCTCGCCGCGCGCCGATGGCTTGACGCTTCTGGCCAGCTCAACAACATCCGTATCGTAAAAATAGAGCCCGGTCACGGCGTAGCGGGACTTGGGTACGGTGGGTTTTTCTTCCAGGCTGACGGCCCGTCCGTTGCTGTCAAATTCGACAACGCCGTAGCGCTCCGGGTCATTCACGGCATAGGCGAATACCGTCGCGCCGTCGCGTTGCTGGCCGGCACTTTGCAGCAAGCTCGCGAAATCGTGGCCGTAAAAAATATTGTCGCCGAGCACGAGCGCTGACAGGCTATTACCGATGAACTGCTCGCCAATCAGAAAGGCTTGCGCCAGACCATCCGGTGATGGCTGTACCGCGTAGCTCAGGCTGATGCCCCACTGGCTGCCGTCACCCAGCAGTTGCTCGAAACGCGGCGTGTCCTGCGGCGTTGAAATAATCAGGATTTCGCGGATTCCCGACAGCAGCAAGGTACTGAGCGGGTAGTAAATCATCGGCTTGTCGAAAATCGGTAGCAGTTGCTTCGACACCACCTGCGTCGCCGGGTAGAGACGCGTTCCCGAACCGCCGGCAAGAATGATTCCCTTGCGTTTGTTGGCTGTATTCGCAGCATGCGTTGTCATTGTTTAAGCCTCCTCTTTGATTCTAAAAACTGCAGTTTTCACCACGGTTAATTGCTTTTTCCAGGTTTATCGACTAAATCTCACGTGGCCGGAAATAACTGGCGAATCTTGGCAGCCCGCGCGGTGTGGTTTCGCGGTAGCGGTAAGTCACCAGCGTGCCTATGGGCGGCGGATTACGCCGTTCGGCGTCGCTTAGCCCCGTGCCCAGCATGAATTCAAGGCCATCGGCGGTGCGCACGCGCAGCGCGCCGAGTTGGCCGCTGTACTTGCCTTTGCCCGGCTGGTGGCCGATCACGGTGGCCTCGGCGTCATGCCACAGCTTCATTTTGAGCAGCACGTCGCTGCGTCCGGTGGTGTAGGGCGCATCGGCACGGTGCAACATCAGGCCCTCGCCGCCGATTTTCAGAATTTCATCCAGCTTCTGCTCAAGCGCCTTGCGATTTTTGATCTCGACCTGCTCGACCACTTGCAGCCAGGGCAAGTTCGCCTGGCCGACCAACTCGCGAATACGCTGCGCACGCGCCCGAAAATCACCCGGCGCCTGTGGCAGCTCATAAATAACGTAGCGCACCTGACGCCATTCGGCATCGTCCGGCGTTTGCCGGCGCACCGTGCCCGAGAGCCGGTCAAACTGCCCGCGTGCGATCCATAATTCACCATCCAGCGCCTGTGCCGGGAAGTGTTCGACAAACCAGGCCGGCGCATGCACCGGGTTGCCCTGCCGGGTGCGCAGCGACTGCCCGTCCCAGAAGGCACGGACACCATCGAGCTTTTCACTGACCAGATAACGGGAAACATCCGCCTGCCCGTGCTCGGTTTCGGCCAGCAACAGCGGCAGCGACTCGACCGCCGGTAACGGCATATTGACCGCAGTCAGGGTAAGCAGCGCAAGCGCCTGCACCATCGGTTTCCATCGCATCAGAAAACTCCTTATGAAACTATCCCGGTTGCAGGTTTGATCATAAATACATAACCCCGCATCACTACGTCAATACCCGTTGCGCTGCTTGATCGCCAGCAGTTGCAGCATGCGGGCGAGATAGGGCTGCCAATCAGGCATTTCAAGGGCGAAACCGGTTTCGAGGTGTGTGCAGTCGAGCCGGGAGTTGGCCGGGCGGGGCGCGGGCAACGGGTACTCAGCGGTACAAATGGCAGCGATCGACGCGGGCGCCGGCAACCCTTCAAAACCGGGCGTGCGGCTGGCGAGATCGATGATCGTCCGCGCAAAGGCGCACCAGCTAACGGGGTTGGCGGCGGCCAGATGATAGAGATGGGCGCCTTCCGGCTGGAAATCACCCCGCCGCACGGCGCCCAGCACCAGCCCGGTGATACTGGAGATCATCGCGGCGGGAGTGGGCGAGCCGGTCTGATCGTCAATAATACGCAGAGCGCGCCCTTCACCCGCCAGACGCAGGATGGTTTTGACGAAATTATGACCCCGTGCGCCAAATACCCAGCTGGTACGGAAAATCAGTGCCCGGCAATTGGCCGCCGCAATTCCCTGCTCGCCAGCCAGTTTGCTGCGGCCATACACGGACTGGGGATTGGGCGCGTCCGTTTCAACATACGCCGTGCTTTTGTTCCCATCGAAGACGTAGTCGGTGGAGTAATGCACCAGCAAGGCATCCAGCGCCTGCGCTTCTTCGGCCATCAGGGCGGGCGCTGTGGCGTTGATGCGGTGCGCCAGTTCCGGCTCGGACTCAGCTTTATCCACGGCGGTATAGGCGGCGGCATTGACGATGATCTGTGGCTGCTCAGCGCGAATCAGTGCGCGCAGAGCATCGAGGTTGGCCAGGTCACATTCGGCGCGGCCTACTGCCGTGACGTGGCCGAGCGGCGCCAGCGAGCGCTGCAATTGCCAGCCGACCTGGCCGTCCTTGCCGAGTAATAAAATCCGCGTCATGGCGCTGCCTTTCTGGCGCAGGCACTTTCGTCGGCCTTGTACGCCTTGAACCAGTCGACAAAACGGGCAACCCCGGCCTCAATCGAGGTCTTTGCCGGCAACCCGACCCACTCGGCCAGACGCCGCGTATCAGCGTAGGTCGCCGGCACATCGCCGTCCTGCATCGGCAGGAAGCGCTTGACCGCTGCCCGCCCGAGCGCCGCCTCCAGCGTGCCGATAAAGTGCAGCAACTGTACCGGCTCGCTATTGCCGATATTGAACAGACGGTGTGGCACCCGCGCGCTGCCGGCATCCGGCTGTTGCGGGTCAAACGCCGGATCGGGCGTTGCCGGCTTGTCGAGCACACGAATCACGCCCTCAACGATGTCGTCGATATAGGTGAAGTCGCGCAGCATCTGGCCGTGGTTGAACACGTCGATGGCTTCGCCACGCAGGATCTTTTCGGTGAATCCCCAGTAGGCCATGTCCGGCCGCCCCCACGGGCCATAGACGGTAAAAAAGCGTAGCCCGGTGGCCGGCAAAGCGAAGAGATGGCTGTACGAATGCGCCATCAGTTCGTTGGATTTTTTGGTCGCCGCATAGAGGCTGACCGGATGATCGACCGCATCGCTCTCGGCAAACGGCATTTTGGCATTACCGCCGTAAACGCTGGAGCTGCTGGCATAGACCAGATGCTCGACGGCACTTTGCCGGCAACCTTCCAGCACATTGACGAAACCCAGCAGGTTGGATTGCGCGTAAGCCCGGGGATTTTGCAGCGAATATCGCACACCGGCCTGCGCCGCGAGATGAACGACGCGGGAAAAATGCTGGCTGGCAAACAAATCAGCGAGCGCCGCCGAATCCGCAATATCGAGACGGACAAAGCGAAAGCCCGGCTGGCCTTCAAGGCGCGCCAGCCGTGCCTGCTTCAAGGCAACGTCGTAATAGTCGTTCAGGCTGTCGATGCCGACCACCTCGTCGCCCCGCGCCAGCAGGCGCTGGCAGACATACATGCCGATAAACCCGGCGGCTCCGGTAACCAGCACTTTCACGAACGCACTTCCTTTTTCTGCTGCTCGATCATCTTCGCGTATTTGCTGAAGCTGTTGAAGCAGCCAATGACAATGTGAATAAAGCCCGGCAAACCATCGAGAAACCCCCGCCGCACGCCATAAAATTTGACGAATCGCAGCAGCGGGCTGAACAGCAGCTTGAGCGGCGTGGCGCGCTTGCCGGCTGCCAGCGCGGCGCCGGCAGCGAGCGAGGTATAACGATTCTGTTTTTGCAGGTAGCCGGCAATGGTTTCCGCCGAGTCGTGCAGCAAATCGCCGGGCAGCGTTGCCGTTACGCAATCAGCCAGCACATGCTCATGAACCACATCGGCCGACCAGCGCGCCTGATGACGGTTGAACAGGCGCAGATTCCAGTCCGGGTAGCCTTCCCCGTGCCGCAAGTAACGGCCGAGAAAGCGGTTGCAGCGGGCAAAACGATAAGCGCCGAACGCCGGCGTATGCAGCGCCGCCTTGATCGACGCTTGCAGCGCCGGACTGACCCGCTCGTCGGCATCAAGGCAAAGTACCCAGTTATGCGCGGCCTGCTCAACGGCAAACTGTTTTTGCGGCCCGAAACCCAGCCAGTCCTGCTCGATCACGCGTGCGCCATAGCGTTGCGCCAGTTCGATCGTGCCGTCGGTACTGCCCGAATCGACGACCACGATCTCGTCGGCAAACACCACGCTTTGCAGACACGCCTCAAGCTGCGTCGCTGCATTGAGCGTGATCAGGACGACTGAGAGGGATGAGAGGGGTTCGCGCTGCGTCATGAGTGGCGGGTAGAGTCAGGGGCAAAGCGCTATTGGGCAGACGGTACAGTCTACCAGACTCGGGAGCGGGCGATATAATGCGCCTCGCCATGCAAATCCTACTGATCAAGACTTCTTCCATGGGCGATCTCGTGCATAACTGCCCGGTCGTCACCGACATTCTGGCGCACTACCCGGACGCGGCAATCGACTGGGTGGCTGAAGAAGCCTACCAGGCCATCCCCGCGCTACATCCGGGCGTCCGGCAGATCATCCCGGTCGCCTGGCGGCGCTGGCGCAAGCATTTGCTGCGCGCACAAACCTGGCATGAAATGGCTGAATTCAAACACCACCTGCGCGCTGTGGACTACGACATGGTGCTTGATACGCAAGGGTTGTGGAAGAGCGTCGCACTGGCGAAGCTGTCATACAACCAGGCGATTATCGGCGGTGACCGTTACAGCATCAAGGAGGGTGGCGCGGCTTTTTTCTACGATAAATGCCTGCCGATTGCCAAGTCGCGTCATGTGATCGACCGTTGCCGCGCCGTCGCTGCCGGCGCGCTGGGCTATGCGATTGATACGCCGCCACACTACGGCATTCGCGCCGAGCCGCTGGTTGCCGACTGGCTGCCGGCGCAGCCCTACGCCGTCCTGATGCACGCCGCCAGCCGCCCGGAAAAGCTCTGGCCGGAAGCGCACTGGTTCGAGGTCGGGCGCGACCTGTTGCGGCACGGCATTCGTGCCGTCCTGCCCTGGGGCAACAAAGACGAAGAGGCGCGCAGCCAGCGGCTTGCCGCTGCGCTCGACGGTGCCGTGGTGCCCCCACTGATGGCGCTCGATACCGCCGCACGCTTTCTCGCCGGCGCAGTCATCGTAGTCGGGCTGGATACCGGATTCACCCACTTCGCCGGCGCACTGGGCCGGCCGACGATTGGTATTTTCTGCGACTCCGACAGCGAGCAGGCCGCCGTGTTCGGCGATGGCGCCTGCGTCAGCTTCGGCAAAAAAGGCCAGCCACCCGCGCTGGCCACCGTGATTGATGCCGCCCGGCAGATGCTGGAAATACCTGGATAATGAGTAATCGATGATCGCGCGCACCCTCTATAGCG
>CAJBIL010000005.1 GCA_903953145.1 uncultured beta proteobacterium | reverse complement strand
CTATCGTTGAACGGCTTCGCAAGATCGATACGGAGCAGCCAGCCTTCGTCGGCGGTGGCTTCGCCGGTCGGGTCGGCGCGCACGCCGTTGATCCCGCCAAAATTGATGCGCTCGGAGGAGTCGAGGTTCTTACTGGCAAACTGGCCGTTCAGGGTGGCGTTGAAGCGCCAGTCACGGGGTAGCGGCCGCAGATAGCCAAGGTTGTAGCTGAGCTTGCTGAAGCCGCCCTGCACCTGGCGGGTGGTACTGTCGGTGGCGAGTGCCGTGGCATTGCGCTGGTCGGTGTTGCCGAAACTGACGCCGGCACCGAAGCTGCCAACAGCGCTACCTAACGCACCCCCGACGGTATAGCCATTAATGCCGAGGTGAGTAACGGTTACGCTGCGATTGCTGGTTTCGCCGGCAACAGTGCGATCGACCAGACGCTTGCCTTCGACGCTGCCTTCGAGGCTTAGGCTGAAGTCGGTACGACGGGCCAGGGGGTAACTGGCAGTCAGTGCGATTTGACTGGCATCACCGTTGGCCTTGAGTGCTGTGAAGTCAGACTGAGTGATGCGGTAGTCAAGTGCCGAGGCATTGACTCCGACGCGCAGGCCGTTATCGCCGACGGCAAGGCTATAGCCGGCGTGCAGGTAGGTGTTGCCTTCAGAGGCGTTGAGCAACAGGGAGGCAGCATCGAAATTGCCGGTGGGATTGTTGAGGGTAACGCTGCCAGTAAGCTGGAGTTCGCCGGTGCCGCGGGCACCATGATTGTTGATCTGGGTGTTGTAAGTGGTGGGCGGGGTGGCTGTGGCATTGATCAGCAGATCGACCGCACCTTCGCCAGACCCTGGCTTGAGGGATGCTCTAGCCTCGATTCCGGGTTGCTCATTAAGGATATTCAATGCCTCACCGACGGCGGACATGGACAGTGGCGCACCGGGGGTAAGGCGGGCCGCAAGAAAACGCTGGACGCGTGCTGCGTCAATGCGGCTAACGTCGATCTTGTCGTCGAGCTTGAGTGCGCCGAGCTTACCTTCGACCACGGTAAAGGTAACGATGCCATCATTGAAATCCTGCGGCGCGAGGAAGACGCGGGCAAGGTAGCCTTGCTCTGCGTAGTAGCCGATCAGACGCAGGGCAATGATCTGCAGTTGCTCAAAGCTGTAGGTCTTGCCGGTGTGTTCAGTGAGTTGGGTTTGCAGTTCCTGTTCGCTGATCAGCGTGGCACCGACGATGCGAAATCCCTTGACCAGAACGCTGGGGCCGGCTTTCTCGGGCTTACCCTCTGGAACCGGTGAGGACGCCGCCGGGGCTTGCGGCGCGGCGGAAGGGACTGGGGCTTTGGGTTGCTGTTGCAGCAACTGGCCTGCATCCGGCACAGGGGGAGCAGCATGCAAAGTAGCGCTGAACGCGCCCGCCAGCAGAGCCAGCAAGTGAGACTTGCTCACAAAGGTTATTTTCACTCGGAAGACTCCAGAAGCGGTTCCGCTTGAATGCGGAAAGATTTTGATAATACCCTACCCAATTCATGGCTATCAACAACCCTGAGGGAGTATCGACAATGTCCTTTGCGCCGACCGGGGACATCAAACCATGGGCGGCGTGCATCTGCTAATGGTTGCTTGATACCGAGGGATTTCATCGCTGGCGTTGGGCGCTTGTTCCCGGTTCCCGGCAATCACCGTAGTCCAAATTGAGCTACCTGAACGGCAGATGGACTCAGGAAGCTGCCGCTCGCAGTCTCGTCAAAGCATGCCAGCCACCGTCAGCTACCGCTGCTTTGCTGGCATTGGGCTTGAAAACCTGACTTACGGTTCAGGGGCGGTGGAGCGCATTCTGGCGGAGTTAGCTCATCCTTGAAAAGTCGGCT
>CAJBIL010000004.1 GCA_903953145.1 uncultured beta proteobacterium | reverse complement strand
TCCAGCTGCCCTTGATGTCAGCCAGACCCCATTCCGGAGGCGCTTCTGCCGGCATCTGGAGATAGGTGGCCATGTCGGAGATTTCCTTCTTCGACAGGATGTCGTCGAAGTTAACCATGCCGCCTTCGGTACCGTAGGCCATGATTTTTTCGAGACGCGCCTGACCAAGCTTGGTCGAATTTGCCGGCTCAAGATTCTTGCCCGTCGCGCCCTTGCGCAACATGCCGTGGCAACCAGCACAACGCTCAAAGTAGGTTTTACCAGTAGCGGCTTTGTCGGCAGCCGACAAAGTCGGTGCCGGTGCAACAGCGGCAGCAGGTGCCGGCGCTGGTGCAGCAGCTTTTTCAGCCTTGGCGGCAGCAAATGCGACATTCATGGCCAACGGCAGTACGGCCAGCATCAGTGCGTTACGAATTCCCTTTTGCATGTTTTCATCTCCTTTTGATAATTCGGTTTTGCGCGCCTCACAACAGGCACTCAGACGCTGGGCGTAAGATTGCGCCTGTTCAATCAATGCTTCTTTGACACAAATCAACTAATCTCATCAGGGCTATTATTATTAGTCGCTCTCGCTAGTAGAATTCGGCAATTCCGAGCTGTCAAAAATTTAATAACTCTTGCACTTCAGCGAAAATTGCCCAAACAAATGAACTCACCTCAAACCTCCGCCCGAACCGGTACTGTTTATCTGATCGGCAGCGGCCCCGGCGAACTTGACTTGCTAACGTTGCGCGCAGCCCGCCTGCTCGGGGAAGCTGACGCAGTCGTCTATGATCATCTGATCGCCGATGGCGTGCTCGAACTTGTTCGCGCTGATTCGCAGAGAATTTATGTCGGCAAGGAAACGTCAAACCATACCGTCCCGCAAGAAGAGTTGAACCTGCTACTGGTTCGCCTCGCGCGCGAGGGGAAAAAAGTCGTTCGGCTGAAGGGCGGAGACCCTTTCATCTTTGGGCGCGGCGGGGAAGAGATCGAAACCCTGTTCGAATTCGGCATCCCCTTCGAGGTTGTGCCTGGCGTAACTGCTGCAGCGGGTTGTGCTGCTTATGCCGGCATTCCGCTGACGCACCGAGACCATGCACAGGCAGTCGTTTTCGTTACGGGTCACCTTCGGGATGGCACGGTCAATCTTGATTGGCCGGCGCTGGCAAGGCTAAACCAGACGGTGGTTTTCTACATGGGCGTCGGCGGCATTGATGAAATCTGCCGTCAGATGATTAACCACGGTCTGCCTGCAAACCATCCGGCTGCGGTGGTTCAGAACGGTACAACCATCCGCCAGCGCGTTCTAACGGCTGACCTGGCCAGCTTGCCCGGCAAGGTCAAAGCGGCAGGCGTCACTTCACCGGCATTGATCATCGTTGGCAGCGTTGTCAGCCTGCAACAGAAGCTTCAGTGGTTCAAACCTGAAACGACCTCAAGCAACCAGAGCAATCGTCAGTAAAACGCCAAAAATGAACTGCAATTTGGCGGTACGCGCCAGCAAGTCGTTAAACACCGGCCCCGGCGCCTCACGCCGGAAACGGCCAAGCTGAAGCAGCATCAGCGGCAGCACGAGCAGCGGCAATGCCAGCCATAGTCCTTTGCCAGTCAGCGCCGCGAGTACCGGCAATAGCGCAAAAGGCAACAGCATTTCCAGTGCGTAGATGGCTTGTGCGCCGCGCCGGCCAAGGCGTACGGCCAGTGTATTCTTGCCCGCACGCGCATCGCCTTCCAGATCACGATAGTTATTCACCGTAATCACGCCGGCCGCCAGTGAGCCAACCATCGTCGCCGCCAGAAGCGCTGCACCACTGATCGACAGCGTTTGCAGGTAATAACTGCCCCCAACGGCAACCAGCCCAAAGAAAACGCATACAAATACTTCACCGAGGGGAGAGTAAGCAATTGGACGAGGGCCGCCGGTATAAGCCCAACCCGCAAAAAGTGAACTAAGACCAATGGCGATGATCGGCCAACCGCCATACCACGCAAGATAAACCCCGAAGTTGAACGCCAGCCCAAACGCAATCCACGCACCCCGCCTCACTGCATCGGCCGGAAGCCAGCCCATCGCTGTTGCACGCGGTGGACCAAGCCGCTCCGGCGTATCGGCGCCCCGCTCAAAATCGGAGACATCATTGTGCAGGTTGGTGCCAATTTGAATCAGCACCGCCCCCAATAGCGCAATCAGCGCGGGCAGCCAGAAAAAAGTATGGGTTTGTGACCAGGCGACAGCGCTACCGACGAGAACAGGAACAAAGGAGACCGTCAGTGTTTTCGGCCGCATCGCCAGCCACCATGCAGCAGCGCTGGAGGGGCGTTCCAGCCTGGTTGGCACGGGGGCTTCCGGGGGAGGCGTGATATAATCCAACGCTTTACAGCCGCTTCGTTTCTTGAGGTATTTGGTGCCGAGAGGGGGAATCGAACCCCCACGATGTTACCACCGGCGGATTTTGAGTCCGCTGCGTCTACCGATTCCGCCATCTCGGCCACGGTTCGCGGATCGCGAACCAGAGGAGCGGCGAATTATCCTTGATTCGTTGCTCACCGACAAGCCTAACGCTTGTAAACCTGCAAACTATTCTCCACATGCTGACGCTTGACGACTTTGATTTCAACCTGCCACCCGAACTGATCGCTCAGCACCCGGCCGGTGAGCGCACGGCCAGCAGGCTGCTGCACATAGACGGCAAGACGCTGCATGACCGCCACTTCTCTGAGATTCTGACACTGATCGCCCCCGGTGACTTACTGGTTTTCAACGACACACGGGTCATCAAGGCACGCCTCTACGGAAAAAAGGAGAGCGGCGGCCAAATTGAGGTGATGATCGAGCGCATCGTCGATGCCCGCCATGTCGTCGCACAGATTCGTGCCAGCAAATCGCCCAAGCCGGGCAGCCGGATCATTCTCGACGAGGCGATCACGCTGACTGTCACCGGTCGCACAGGAGAGCAGTCCGAGTTCTTCGCGCTGGAACTGGTGGGCAATGGCGACCTGTGGGCGTTGGTTGAAGCACATGGCCGGCTGCCGCTTCCGCCCTACATCACACACGCCGTTGAGGGTGATGACGAAAAACGCTATCAGACGGTATTCGCCCGGCACCCCGGCGCCGTAGCAGCACCAACCGCGGGATTGCATTTTGACGAGTCGATGCTCGCGCAACTTGAGGAGCGCGGTGTCGTCCTCGCCTGGCTAACCCTGCATGTCGGCGCCGGCACCTTCCAGCCGGTGCGCGTTCATGACCTCGCCGAGCACCGCATGCATGCCGAGCGTTTCGACATTCCGCAAGCAACCATTGACGCCATCGCACGCACCCGCGCCCGTGGCGGCAAGGTGATCGCTGTCGGGACGACCAGCCTGCGGGCGCTCGAAGCGGCGGCACAAAAGGGTGAGCTGAACAGCGGCGCTGCCGAAACCGAAATCTTCATCACGCCGGGCTACGCCTTCCGCGTAGTGGATCGCTTAATTACAAATTTTCACCTGCCAAAATCAACGCTGCTCATGCTCGTCTCGGCCTTCGCAGGCACCGATACCATCCGCGCCGCTTACGCCCACGCCGTGGCCAAGCACTACCGCTTCTTCAGCTATGGCGATGCCATGTTGTTGAGCCGCACAAATCAAGTCAGCCAAACACCACATCGGAGCTAGTTATTTGTTGAACAAATTTAACTAAGTTAAACTATAAAAATAAAATCCAACGAACAGGAGTTCTCCATGCTTACCGTACGCACCCTCGCCAAAGGCCAGATCGTCATCCCGGCCGCCATCAGAGAACGGTTTGGCATTGCTTCGGGCACTCTTCTTAATCTTGAAGTTTGCGGTGATCACATTGAGCTCACCCCTGTACCGAAAGACCCTATTGCGGCATTTTGTGGTTCCCTTGCGGGCGGGGAGAGCATGGCAGAGGGTTTAACAGCGGAACACCACGCCGAGGTTAAACGTGAAATCAATGGTTAAACTTCCGACGTATGTTCTGGATGCCTGCGCATTGCTTCGGCTTGCTCAGGCCGAACCCGGTATGGAAACCGTACAAAACCATCTTTACGCCGCCCAGAAGGGCGAGTGCACCGTACTCATGCACCAGATCAATCTCGGGGAAGTGATTTATCGTATCGGCAAAACGCGTGGTTGGCCGGTAGCCGAACGAAAACGCCATGAAATCGGCCAGCTTCCAATCAAGATTGTGCCCTTTGACGACGCGCTGTTTTGGCAAGCCATCCAGTTAAAAGCCAACCACCCCATCGCCTATGCCGACGCCTTTGCTGCCGCTTTGAGCATCGAACGCAAAGCCATCCTGCTAAGTTCCGACACAGAATTCGATAGTCTGGGCGCTAAATTGACGCGCCAAAAGATCTAAGCCATTTTCGCCCTCGATAAAACGCACTGAGCAATCCACTTTGATGAACTTTGAACTTCTCGCCACCGACGGCGCCGCCCGGTGCGGCCGCGTCACCCTCGCCCACGGCATCGTCGAAACGCCCGTCTTCATGCCCGTCGGCAC
>CAJBIL010000003.1 GCA_903953145.1 uncultured beta proteobacterium | reverse complement strand
GTCTCGCACCCGATCGTCTTCGGCCACTGCGTACGGATCTTCTACAAGGACGCCTTCGAAAAGCACGCCAAGCTGTTCGAGGAACTGGGTGTCAATGTCAATAACGGCATGTCCAACCTTTACGACAAGATCGCCAAGTTGCCGGAATCGCTGCGCGAGGAAATCGAGCGCGATCTGCACGCCTGCCACGAGCATCGCCCCGAGCTGGCCATGGTCGATTCGGCCAAGGGCATCACCAACTTCCACTCGCCGAGCGATGTGATCGTTGATGCCTCGATGCCGGCCATGATCCGCATCGGTGGCAAAATGTGGGGTTCGGACGGCAAGCCGAAGGATACCAAGGCAGTGATGCCCGAAAGTACCTTCGCCCGCATTTATCAGGAGATGATCAACTTCTGCAAGACCAACGGTAACTTTGACCCGGTGACCATGGGTACCGTGCCAAACGTCGGCCTGATGGCACAGCAGGCAGAAGAGTACGGCTCGCACGACAAGACTTTCGAGGTTCCGGAAGACGGCGTCGCCAATATTACCGATCTCGCTACTGGCGAAGTCCTGCTCTCGCAGAATGTTGAAGCCGGCGACATCTGGCGTGCCTGCCAGGCCAAAGATGCTCCGATTCGCGACTGGGTCAAGTTGGCTGTTAGTCGTGCCCGTAACTCCGGTACGCCCGCCATTTTCTGGCTCGATCCCTATCGTCCGCACGAAGCTGAACTGATCAAGAAAGTTGAAACCTATCTCAAGGATCACGATACCAAAGGCCTTGATATTCATCTCATGTCCCAGGTTCGTGCCATGCGTTACACCCTGGAACGGGTTGTGCGTGGCCTTGACACCATTTCGGTGACCGGCAACATTCTGCGCGACTACCTGACCGACCTGTTCCCGATCATGGAACTGGGAACCAGCGCCAAGATGCTTTCCATCGTGCCGTTGATGGCGGGTGGCGGCATGTATGAAACCGGTGCCGGTGGTTCAGCACCGAAGCACGTCAAGCAACTGGTTGAGGAAAACCATCTCCGCTGGGATTCGCTGGGCGAGTTCCTGGCGCTGGCCGTATCGCTGGAAGAATTGGGTCTCAAAACAGGTAACGCCAAGGCCAAGGTTCTGGCCAAGACCCTGGACGACGCGACCGGCAAGCTGCTCGATAATAACAAGTCACCTTCACCGAAGACTGGCCAGCTCGACAACCGTGGCAGTCAGTTCTATCTGGCCATGTACTGGGCGCAGGAGCTGGCGGCGCAGACTGGCGACAAGGAACTGCAGGCGCATTTTGCACCGCTGGCCAAAACCCTGACCGAGAACGAGCAGAAGATTGCGGATGAGTTCAAGGCGGAGCAAGGCAAGCCAGTGGATATCGGCGGTTACTACATTGCCGACCCAGAGAAGTGCAAGGCTGTTATGCGCCCGAGTGCAACCTTCAATGCGGCTTTGAAGGCGGCGCGTATCGCCTAGATCAATCGCGCTTAGCTAAAAACCCGGCACAGTGGATTTGATCCGCTGTGCCGGGTTTTATATTTTCCCCTACAAGTTTCGAGGACTTTTATAGTCTTGTCGGATGCTGACCCTTGCTGGCGAAGCGGTGTTTTTTGGGCCATAATCAAAAACAGTGACACCCACCAAAACCACCAAGGGAGTTGGCATGAGCGACAGTCTGATTAAAGTTCCGCAAGGCGGCCAAAAAATCGTTCCGGGGCAGGAGACGCCCGACAATCCGATCATCCCGTTCATCGAAGGTGACGGTATTGGTGTGGATATAACCCCGGTGATGATCAAGGTCGTTGATGCAGCGGTGGAAAAAGCCTTTGGCGGCAAGAAAAAAATCCACTGGATGGAAGTCTATGCCGGAGAAAAGTCGACTCAGATGTACGGCTCCGATGTCTGGCTGTCGGCTGAAACTTTCGCCGCACTCAAGGAATATTCAGTTTCAATCAAAGGGCCGATGACGACGCCGGTTGGTGGCGGCATTCGCTCGCTGAATGTGGCATTGCGGCAGGAACTTGACCTCTATCAGTGCGTGCGTCCGGTGCAGTATTTCAAGGGCGTGCCCAGCCCGCTCAAGCATCCTGAACTCTGCAATATGGTGATCTTCCGCGAGAACACCGAAGACATTTACGCCGGTATCGAATGGGCGCATGGCACCGATGCCTGCAAAAAAGTGATCAACTTCCTGCAAAAAGAAATGGGCGTCACCAAGATCCGTTTCCCGGACACCTCGGGCATCGGTATCAAGCCGATTTCGGTTGAAGGTACCGAGCGTCTGGTGCGCGCTGCTATCCAGTACGCGATCACCAACAACCGCAAATCGGTGACCATCGTGCACAAGGGCAACATCATGAAGTTCACCGAAGGCAACTTCCGTGACTCAGCCTATGCCCTCGCCAAGCGCGAATTCGGTGGCGTCGAGATCGACGGTGGCCCGTGGTTAAAACTCCCGAACGGCATCGTCATCAAGGATGCGATCGCTGACGCCTTCCTTCAGCAGATTCTGTTGCGGCCGGCTGAGTACGACGTGATCACCACCACCAACCTCAATGGCGATTACATCTCCGACGCGCTCGCTGCACAGGTCGGCGGTATCGGCATCGCGCCGGGGGCCAACATTTCGGATAAGTACGCCTGCTTTGAAGCAACGCACGGCACGGCACCGAAGTACGCAGGTCTCGACAAGGTGAATCCGGGTTCGCTGATTCTCTCCGCTGAAATGATGTTGCGTCACTTGGGCTGGATGGCAGCGGCCGACCTGATCGTGAAGTCGATGGAAGCCGCCATCGCTGACAAGGTTGTAACCTACGATTTTGCCCGTCTGATGGAAGGCGCTACCGAAGTATCGTGCTCGGAGTTTGGCGATGCGATGATTGCGCGCATGTAAGCGATTGCTTCATCTGTTTTTCTGACAAGGCCTCCGCACGGAGGCCTTGTTTTTGGGTGGTAGAATTTGCTGCAAATTATTTCGATAAAAATATCGGGGAGCGTCGATTGGCGAAAGGCAAAGCAACTGCAGATTTCCGGGACTTCCCCGGCCGTCGCTGGCTGATTGTCGCCTTGCGGGCCGTGCATCTGGTCGGCCTGGTTGGCACCGGGGCGGTTTTACTTGGCAGTGTGCCGTTGGCGGCATCCATGCCTTTCGTCATGACGTTGATGCTCAGTGGGATTGCCATGCTGGCCATTGATTTGTGGGCTGCGCCGGGTTATCTGGCGGAGGTGGCGGGCGGGGCAATTCTGCTCAAACTTGTGTTGCTCGGCTGGCTGGCGCTCGATCCACCCCGGCAGCTGCCCTTGTTCTGGGCGATTCTTGTTTTTTCTGCGGTGGTTGCACATGCCCCGGCTTGGGTTCGCCACCGGCGTTTTATTGGCGCACCGAAAGGCTGACTGATGGCAGTGATAAATAAGCCGCTGGCCGGCCTCAAAGTCATCGAGCTTGGCACCCTGATCGCCGGCCCGTTTGCGGCGCGCATCATGGCCGAATTCGGTGCTGAAGTGATCAAGATCGAATCGCCCGATGGCGGTGATCCGCTGCGTAAATGGCGCAAGTTGTACGAAGGCACCTCGCTGTGGTGGTACGTGCAGTCGCGTAACAAAAAATCAGTCACGGTCAATCTCAAACATGCAGCGGGGCGTGAAATTGTCCTCAAGCTAGTGGCCGAAGCCGACATCGTGATCGAGAACTTCCGCCCGGGCGTGCTTGAGAAACTCGGCTTGAGCTGGGATGCGCTTTCTGCGGTCAATCCCGGGCTCGTCATGCTGCGCTTATCCGGTTTCGGGCAGACCGGGCCGATGGCGGCGCAACCCGGCTTTGGTGCGATGGGCGAATCCATGGGCGGTTTGCGCTATGTCACCGGTTTTCAGGATCGCCCTCCGGTCAAGACCGGCATCTCGATTGGCGATTCGATTGCCGGGTTGTGGGGCGTTATTGGTACGCTGATGGCGCTGCGTCACAAGGAAGTTAATGGCGGCCAAGGGCAGGTCGTTGATGTTGCGCTTTACGAAGCGGTATTTGCCATGATGGAATCGCTGGTACCCGAGTTTGACGTCTTCGGCTTCGTGCGCGAACGCACCGGTAACATCATGCCCGGCATCACGCCGTCGAACACGCATACGACAAAAGATGGCAAGCACGTTGCCATCGGCGCCAATGGTGATGCCATTTTCCGGCGTTTAATGCAGGCCATTGGCCGCGCTGATCTGGCCAGCGATGTCCAATTGGCCGATAACGCCGGGCGTGATGCGCGACGTGATGAAATTTACGCGCTGATTGATGGCTGGGTCGCCACGCAGGATGAAGTCGCTGTGCTCGCGATTCTGGCCGCCGCCGAGGTGCCTGCGTCGCGCGTTTTTTCAGTCGCCGACATGTTTGTGGACCCGCAGTTTCTCGCACGGCAGATGCTTGAATCTGCAAGCTTGCCTGATGGCAAGTCCTTCAAAATGCCCGGCATTGTTCCCAAACTTTCGGGTACGCCGGGTTCCACCGAGTGGATCGGGCCAACGCTTGGGCAGCACACCGACGAAGTGCTCGCAGCGCTTGGCTACGATGCAGCGGTGATTAGTCAGTTGCGAGCCGCAGCGACGATCTGACGATAACGGAACGTGTAACAGGGCTGAAAGGCGCACCGGCTGGCGTTCTACGTCATGTGTTGCTCGAAGCATGGCGTATTCATTGGCTTGCAGCGTTTTGTTGATGCTAGATCACCATCTGGTGCGCCTTGCAGCTGAGTTGGCTTGGTTGAAGCGTCAGAAATTCCTGAGTTTCTAACTGGCCAGCAGTGCGCGCCGTTCTGCTTCAAGCCGCGCCATAAAGCGTTGAATCAGCGTTTCGTTGAGCGCGGAGAGTTTGCGGAACTGGCAGCCCATGTGCCAAATCGGTTTGCCGGAGCGGCCTTCTACAGAGAAAACGTAGCGCACTTCGAGCGTCAGGGCGAGCGCGCCACTGTCGCGCAGGTCTAGCCAGCAGTTTTCAAAGACTTCCAGTTGCTCGTAGGGGAGTCTCTCGGTCGATAAGATACCAATCCCGCCGATTGAAATGTCGTGCAACGATAAGGCTTTTTCCTCGGGCAAACCGCGGCGGATACGGCAGATATAAGGTTTGCCAGCCGGCAGAGAAATACGGAAAGAGTCACGCCGTTGTAAGCGTAGCAGCGTTTTTGGCAGCGCTACAGCGAGTACGCGTTCGCCGCGCAGCGACACTTCGCGCGCCTGTGTCGACGAGAACTGGAGACGAATGCCTTGAACGATAGTGGTAAAAATACAGTGGGTGGCACGCAGATAAGCGCGATTTGTTTCTTCGCTGCCGCCGATGTCCAGATACAGCGTGCCGTCATCTTCGGAAAGATCGATTAGCACCGTCAGGAAACTTTGCCGCCCTTCGTCGAATGAAACCGTAATTCGTTCGCCCTGCTTGATCAGCCCGCGTAACAGGAAGGCTATCTCGCGACGTCCGGTCAGGGTACAGCGTTCGATTTCTTCGTCGGTGTAGGTGTTGTTCATGATTTGGGGCAGGCTTTTACAGTTTTGCCAGCATCGTAACGGCGTTCCGGTTTATGCGCTACTCAAAACACTCAAAACCACTGCAAACCGCCTGAATGGCTCGAATTTTGGCGTTCTGGTACTGCAATGTGCCGCCTTTCATCGCAAAAAATTGCGCTAAACTTCACGTCGATCCAGCCCCGATGATGTTGATTACAATTTAGCGAGTATTCCCGATGACACAAAGCACGGCAATCAAGCTGCACTCAAAACTGCCCGATGTCGGCGTGACTATTTTTACCGTGATGTCCAAGCTTGCCGCTGATTGCGGGGCGATTAATCTATCGCAGGGCTTTCCTGATTTTCAGGCCGATGCTTCGTTATTCGAAGCCACTTTTCGAGCCATGCAGGCGGGGCGGAATCAGTACCCGCCGATGACCGGTGTCCCCGAATTGCGCACGGCGATTGCTACTAAGGTCGAGGCGCTGTATGGCGCCCGCTATGATGCCGAGCAGGAAATTACCGTCACGGCGGGCGCCACGCAGGCGATCTTCACCGCGATTGCCGCCTTCGTGCGGGCTGGCGACGAGGTGATTGTTTTTGAGCCTGTTTACGACAGCTATGTGCCAGCGATCCAAACGGTGGGCGGCACGGCGGTTTTTGCGCAACTTCAATTCCCTGATTACAAGCCGGACTGGGATCAGGTACGCTCACTGATCTCGCCGCGCACACGCATGATCATCATCAACTCGCCGCACAATCCGACCGGCAGCCTGCTCGATGCAGCCGACCTCGCGGCGCTTGCAACGCTGACGCGCAATAGCGATATCGTCGTGCTGGCCGACGAGGTCTATGAACACATCGTGTTTGATGGCGAGCCGCACGAAAGTGTTGCACGGCACGCCGAACTTGCAGCGCGCAGCATCGTCGTTTCGTCATTCGGTAAAACGTATCACATCACCGGATGGAAGATCGGCTATGTGCTTGCCCCCCGGGCGTTGATGGCCGAATTCCGGAAGGTCCATCAGTTCAATGTGTTCACGGTCAATGCGCCGTGCCAGATCGGGATTGCAGAATACATGGCGGATGCTTCGCGGCATCTCGGCCTGGCTGCTTTTTATGAGGAGAAACGGGATTTCTTCCGTAGCCAGCTCGCCGGGTCACGCTTCGAACTGCTGCCGTGTCGCGGTACCTACTTCCAGTTGGCGCGCTACGATGCCATCTCGGCGTTGCCTGACCGCGAGTTTTCGCAATGGATGACGCGGGAGGTGGGCGTCGCGGTTATCCCGGTCTCGGCGTTTTACCACGCCGGGCGTGACGACCACGTTATCCGTTTCTGCTTCGCCAAGCAGGCGTCGACGCTTACCGCTGCGGGTGAAAAACTCCGACGTATTTGAGCCGCTGCTACGATCACCCCTATAATCCCGAAAAACATTTTTTCCCTTCAATACTATTCAAGGAAACGCTATGGGTATGGTGCAGGAATTCAAAGAGTTTGCAATCAAGGGCAATGTGATGGATCTCGCCGTGGGCGTGATTATCGGCGCTGCATTTGGCAAGATCGTCGATTCGGTGGTGGCCGACCTGATCATGCCCATCGTTGCCTGGATCATGGGCGGCAAACTCGATTTTTCCGGGATGTTTTTTGTGCTTGGCAACGTGCCGCCAGGGACCGCACAAACGCTTGATGCACTGAAAAAGGCGCAGGTGCCGGTCTTTGCCTACGGTAACTTCATCACGATTCTGGTGAACTTCGTTATTCTCGCATTCATCATTTTCATGATGATCAAACAGGTCAACCGGCTGAAGAAAGAGGAAGCGCCGGCGGTTGAACCTGCCGCGCCGGCCGAGCCAAGCGAAGATGTGCTGTTACTGCGCGAGATTCGTGACAGCCTGAAGAAACAGGGCTAACGAGAAGGGTTGAGCGTGGTTGACCTTTAGCTGGCGGGCTAAAGGTCTATCCAGACATCGTGTTCTTCAAAAAAAGCGAACGACTGATACATTCTCACCCGGTTCGGCCAGCGGTATTCCATGGCGCGTAATTGCGGGTTGTAGATGGCGGTGTATAAGGTGCCAAAATTCTGTGCGTAATTCGAGGTGAACAAGGGGCTGTATTCAAAGGCGTTGACGAAGGATTCAATGCTGCTCAGCGGGTCATGAAGTTTGCTGATGATGAATTGCTGGCGTTCGTAGGAGCGTGAGAACAAGGCATAGTTGGTCAGCGCAAAATCCCCTTGATGATTCACCGCAAAAGGCTTGTAAGTGATGTTCGGGCTTGAGAAGGGTGATAGCTCGACTGTACGCACCTGGCCGTAAGCATCCAGCACCGTGATGTTGTAAGCCATGTGGGCAGGCACCCGGCACAGCACCATCACCGCCTCATCGACGGTTGTACAAAACTCCAGTACGTAACGCAGGATGATCGGGATGCTGAAACCCTCGGTCACGATGCCTTTGCCGCCAAAAGACAACGAGACGGAAAGTCCGTGTTCATTCATGCCGTCAAGCACTCCCCACAGGCAGTCGGTTGAGGCGATGACCTGTGTTTCGTGCCAGCGGGTTTTCATGATCCGCCCTTCGCACAGCTCGGGCGAGTAATCGTAGTTACGCACCAGTGTCGGCGTATAGCGTGACCATACAGCTTGCGAGCAGCCTGCGAGGTAGGGGGCCGGGCAGTAGAAGCTAAGCAGCCGTGCATCATTGTCGTCGGCCTGCGTGATCTCGATCAGATGTTCCCAAAGCGGCACGAGTTCCGGCATGTGCGTCTGCATTGCGGCCTGGCATGCTGCCAGGTCGGGGCGTTTCAATTCGCCTTCGCTGGCAAACCAGCGCCGGTAGCCGGGCAAGGCGGCGGCATAATGTGCCAGCCATTTGTCAGCCGGGTATTTTTCTTCAACCGCATGGAAGCGTTTTTGCGAATAGTAGCTCACTGCTCACGTCCACTTTTTACGTTAGCGGGATTGCGGTGTAACTCGACCAGTGAGCGTTCTTCCTGATTCAACTGGCGGAACTGGAAGCAGCGTTTGAGTGCGCTGACCCATTGTTCGCCGACCGGATTCAGCGCACCCCGGTCGCTTCGAATGATCCGGTTCAGGAACATGATCGCCAGATCGCCCCCTTTGTAGGCATACTCGCCGGCCGCCATGATGCGCAGGATATAAGCCTCGTCATCACCGAGTGCGTCGCGGCGACTGAAGCCCGCTTGACGCAATGTCAGATCGCCATCGGCATTCATCGTATAAACCCCGGAAACCGGGGCTTCGGTGATGATTTTCAGCGGCTCGTCGATGTATTTCAGGATGACCTGTGCCGCCGTGCCGGTGGCGCCCTGTTCGAGCATGCGCTGGTTGAATCCATCGCGGTCGAGGTCGAGATCAACGGTGCTTTCAGGCTCGTATTCAAGCAGATGAAACAGGAACAGCGGGATGTTTCCAGCGCTGAAATCGGAGAGGTTGGTCATCGCGCTGATGCCGGTGATGCGCGCGTTCAACTCGCCGAGGTAGACTTCGTTGCTATCCAGATCAATCAGATAGTCCAGCTCGAAGTAGCCGCGATAACCGCGTTCGTAAAGTGCGTTGCCGATGGCTTCTGACTTTTGCTGTACCTGCTGGCGAATCGCCGCTGAAAATGCAGCGCTATAAAGTTCGTTACCGCACCAGCCGCCGGGGTAAGGCGTCAATGACTCAATGCCGATCAACTCGGTCAGCAACGGGCCGACAAAAGTACCCCAGCGGGTGGCGCAGGCCTCTATGGCGGTTCCGGTGCAATTTACCCAGCGCATGACCTTGACCATCTCCTCGATTTCAACTTGCCGGGCGACCTTTTGATAGTCGAGTTCGCTGGCGATAAAAAAGGTGGTCTTGCCTGAGTCGCCATAGGCGGTCTGGATCACCCAGCGCTCACCGAGGCCTGCGGCCGCCGCAATTTCGCACAATTCGGCATAGGATGAAACCTTGGTCAGTACATTCGGCACGCTGCGTACGCCGGCCTGATTGCCGATTTCGGTCGTCACAATCTTGCTGTCAATCTCACGAACCAGACTGTTTCCGGGTAGAACGATGTCGAGATTCAACGCCTGGCAGACAGCTTCAATCTGCGCGTCAAAAAACAGGAAAATTGCACGCCCCCTGTTTGTTTGCGTATCGAGCAGCGAGCGTACCTGGGGGCTGCCGAGCAGATAGCGGTTGATGTCTTCCATGTGCTCAAATACCTGCGCATGATCGTCCTCAACGATCAGCACCTGCGGATGCCGGCCATCAAAACAATCGACCAGATTGATGTTTTGCCAACCGCGCACCCACTCATGCAGACCCATCAGATTGAAGTTGGTGGCGCTGATGAAATAGGTCGGTACGTCATTTTCAGCAAAATGGCGTTTGATGTCGGCAATGGACTTCAGTATTTTTTTCGGTGCCTGGATGGATTGATTGGTTTTGCTCATGTCGCGTCCCTGCATCAAATAGTTTTTTGGTTGGCAAGCCGCGCCAGATGGTTATCGCTGAACACTTTGAAGCCGCGCTCGAAGCTGAAACCGTGGATTTCCTTGACCTTGATGTGCTGGAAAAAGCACAGGATCTCGCTGGTGATGATCTGCCCCGGCACAATGACCGGGAAGCCCGGTGGATAGGGCGTTACAAAACTGGCGGAGACCCAGATCCGGCCGGCTTCTACCTGCTGAACGGTATCTGTCGATAGCGGTACATAGTCGACATTGGCTTCGTCACCGCCCTGGAAATAGGCGCTGCGAATATCGCTGGCGTGATAATCGCCATGCTCGAAAGGCATGAATGCCGGGTGGAAAATGCGTCTTTCGGGGAGAGGAATCGAGGCCTCAAGGTGTTGCGGTGCGCGATGCCGGCGTTCGTGTTGAAACATCGATGCCATTTCATGCAGCACCTGCAACAGGTAGTCGATCGTTGACTGCGTGGCGCCGATGTTGATCAGGAAAAGGACGGTATTCCTTGAGGTTTTGTTAACCTGTATGTCGTAGCGCGTCATCAGCAACTGTCTGAAGCTGCTGCCATCAAAGCCGGTTTTGCTCACATTCAGCGTGACCCGGGTCGGGTCGGTGACAAAATCTGCGGTGCCCCAGCTGGCACTGAGGGTAGCCAGTGCCGAGTTAGGCGGGCCGGATATTGAGTTCAGGGGCGTTGAGTCGTGCGCACGCCGGAATGCGGGCGGGATCAATTCATGATCCCCCAGCACCTCGAAATAGGGCTTGAGCAGTGCCGAGTCGCGAATCCGTTGTCGTAGCTGAAGCGACAGCGCAATCGATTCACGTACCCGGTGGAAGCCCTCCAGCGATGCTTGCCGACGGGCAATGTCGAGCGAGGCAATGATCTGGTAGTTCGGTGAGGTCGAGGTATGGATGCGGAACGCCTCAAGAAAGCTGGCCTGGTTGAACAGCGCATCAGCGACATGAATCATCGAGCCCTGCCGGAATGAAGTCAGCGTCTTGTGCGTCGATTGGGTGGCGTAAACCCGCAACTGGACTTTGTTCGGGTCGGGGTAGAGCGTTTGTTGCCATTTGTCCGGGTCGGTGTTCGCCTCAAACGCAGCCTGCCATTCAACATGGAAATGGCGGTAATCCTGGCTTTGCATGCGCTGGCGAATCTTGTGAACGGCCGTCATCGCCGTCCGGCTGTAATAGAGCGGGTGGAAATGAGCAAAGGCAAACCATGCTTCGTCCCAATGGAAAATTACATCCGGCTTGATCGCCAGAATTTCCATCATGAAATTTTCACTGTGATAGATCAGGCCATCAAAAGTCGAGTTGGTCAGGGTGATCTGCTTTAAGCGATCAAGACGCCCGTGTTTTTTCAGGTCAAGCATGACCGCCTTGATCTGAGCCAGATCAATGCCGCCGTAAAGATCGTAATCAACCAGTGGATAGGTTTCGAGAAAGATAGGATAGGCGCCGGTCAGCATCACCGAGTACGGGATCGACTTATGGCAGTCGGCTGAAATCAGCGCGATATCACCCGGCTTCAGGTTGGCCTGCATGACAATCTTGTTCGAGGTGGACGTGCCGTTTGTTACAAAATAACTGGCATCTGCGCCAAAGGCCTCTGCCGCCTTCATGTGCGCCTGTTTGATGGCGCCGGTCGGGTCGAGTAGTGAATCGAGGCCGCCCTGCGTTGATGAAGTCTCCGCGAGAAAAATATTTTTGCCGTAGAAATCCAGCATGTCATGAATCCACGGCGAATTCTTGACCGATGCACCTCGCGAGAGCGGCAAGGCGTGGAAAACACTTTTCGGCTGGCGGCTGTAGGCTTGTAGCGCATCAAAAAATGGCGTTGAAAACCGGTGGCGTACACCGTTCAGAATCGCCGAGTGCAAGTCGTGAAAGGGGTTAAGGTGGAATAGCACGCGGTCAAAATGCTGGCGAATCTTGAACGGTAGATCGGCGGGGGACTGCTCGCTGATCAGGTAATGGCCGAGCTCCGGGCGCATGCAACGAATGCTGCGACAGAGATTGACCTCGACGTTATCGAGGCGACTGAGTGGCGGCGTGTTG
>CAJBIL010000002.1 GCA_903953145.1 uncultured beta proteobacterium | reverse complement strand
TGCAATCTGTTTCCTCGATCTTGATCAGTTCAAAATTGTCAACGATACCTGTGGTCATGCGGCGGGTGATGAGCTTCTGCGCCAGATCACAAATCTGCTCAAGGCCAGGGTTCGCGATCAGGATACTCTGGCTCGCCTGGGCGGTGACGAGTTCGGTGTGCTGCTCGAAGATTGTCATCTTGCTGATGCACTTCGCGTCGCCGAGGCCTTACGCAAAATGGTTGAGGAGTTCCGTTTTTCATGGCGTGACCGGATGTTCATGATCGGCGTCAGTGTTGGCCTGGTGATGATCAATCGCGAGAGCAAGTCGCTGGCCGAGGTCATTGGTGCTGCCGATCAGGCCTGCTATGTGGCCAAGGAGAAGGGGCGTAACCGGATTCAGGTCTTCCAGCTCAATGACCGTGAACTGGTCGAGCGACGTGGTGAAATGAGCTGGGCGACACGCATTTCGCAAGCGCTTGAAGAGAACCGCATGCTGCTTTATGCACAGAATATCGTGCCGTTGAACCCTTCAGTGGTCGATGGCGTTCATATCGAAGTGTTGCTGCGCATGCAAGATGAGCAGGGTGAAATTGTGCCGCCGCGTGCCTTTCTGCCTGCTGCCGAGCGTTACGATCTGATGCTTGCGCTTGATCGCTGGGTAATTTCCGCAGCTTGCGCGGGGATCCGCAAGTATCTTGAACGCAGTCGCTGCAAGTTTTTCGTCTGTTCGATCAATTTATCAGCGCAAGCCGTTGTCGATGCCGAAATGCCGTTGTGGATCGCCAGTCAGTTAGCGCTGTATGACGTGCCGCCGGAGTGTTTGTGCGTTGAAATAAGTGAGGCGGCAGCCAGCCTGAATCTTGCCGAAACGATGCATTTTGTGCAGCGCTTGAAGGGGATGGGCTGCCGTTTTGCGCTCGACGATTTCGGTAGCGGTATGGCCTCGTTCTCTTATCTGAAAAACCTGCCGCCTGACTATGTGAAGATTGATGGCAGCATCGTGCGTGAAATCGTGGACAGCAGCATTAGCCAAACCCTGCTGCGCGCTATTCACGACATCGCATCCAGCATGGGTGTGCAGACGATTGCCGAGTCGGTTGATTCACCACAGATGTTCATCGCGTTGCGAGATCACGGTATTGCCTATGGTCAGGGCCTCTGGTTTGAATTGCCCAAGCCCTTCAACAACTGGCTGGACGAAGCTGCGCTTTGCCCGTCGCTTGCTTTGGATGCCTCTGACGAGCGCAGCGCCCGCGTGATTGCCTTTCGCGGTCGAGGTGCCAGCAAGGTGCGCAATGAGTCAGGTGGTGCTCTGCCTGAGCGATGATGCGTTGGCTTAAATGGCTGTGCTGCTCTCGGCTATAATCCTGACTTTCCGCTGCGTTAAGGCGGTTTTCTCTGTCTTTTTCTGCTGCAAAATCATGTCCGACATCATTTTCCTTCGCGGGGCGCCCGCTTTTTCTGCTTTCCGACTGCAAGGCTTGCAGCAACGACTTTCGGCTGTGCTACCGGGGGCTTCTGTGGCCAGTGCCGATTACTGGCACTTCGCCGTGCCCGGCCATCCGCTGAGCAGCCAACAAAGCGAACAGCTCGCGGCACTGCTTGAAGCGCGCCCGGTCGATAGTGCAGCGCGTGGCGAACTGTTTCTTGTTACCCCGCGCATCGGTACGATTTCGCCGTGGTCGTCAAAGGCGACCGACATTGTCTGGAACAGCGGGCTGGATGCTATCGAACGCATTGAGCGTGGCATCGCGTTCCGAATCGACGTCAAAGGCACCCTGTCGGCGGAGCAGCGCACGCGGATTGCCAGCCTGCTACACGACCGCATGACCGAAACCGTGCTCGGTGATTTTGCCCGGACAGCCGATCTCTTCCGCCAC
>CAJBIL010000001.1 GCA_903953145.1 uncultured beta proteobacterium | reverse complement strand
CAGTGCCTTGCAGGCCAAAAGAATCGGCCAGCTCGGGCGTGATTTCCTGAGCTTCAACGCCGATCCAGCCGCGTGTGACTGTGCCGGTCTGGATGATTTGTTCCATGACGCTTTTGGCCGTTGATACCGGGATGGCAAAGCCGATACCGAGTGAGCCGCCGGAGCGCGAGTAGATCGCCGTATTGATGCCGATCAGGTTGCCTTGGCTGTCGATTAGTGCACCGCCCGAGTTGCCTGGATTGATGGCCGCGTCGGTCTGGATAAAGTTCTCGAAAGTGTTGATGCCCAAGTGTGAGCGCCCCAATGCCGAAACAATACCCATGGTGACCGTCTGGCCAACCCCGAAGGGATTGCCAATCGCCAGTGCCACATCGCCGACGCCAATGTTGTCCATTTGACCAAGTGTGATGGCGGGTAACTTGAGCTCCTGCCCTTTTTCAACCTTGATCTGCAATACGGCGAGGTCGGATTCCGGGTCGCTACCGACAACGCGCGCCTTGAGGTTACGTCCGTCATTGAGCGCGACTTCGATCTGGTCAGCACCTTCGACAACATGGTAATTGGTCAGAATATAGCCGCTGCTACTGACCACGACGCCCGAGCCGAGACCGGAATTACGTTGTGAGTTTGGCGAATTCGGTGAATTCGGCGCGTTGGGTAACTCACCCTCCGGCCGCTCGCCAAAGAAGTGACGGAAAATCGGGTCGTCAAGCACCGGGTGGCGAGATGTCTTGACCTGTTGCGAGGTGAAGATATGCACTACCGAAGGCAGCGCTTTTTTGGCGGCTTCACGATACGAGGCAGAAGCGATTGCGGGTTCGTTGCCGGATGAGAATGTCTCTTGCAGTGCGACAATACTTGGCCCTGAAGCATTGTTTGGTCTTTTGCCAAGCCATTCCGGTTTTAGTGTGCTCACCACGAACAGTACGGCGAGACTAACTGTCACCGTTTGTGCAAAAATCAGCCAAAGCCTGCGCATAAATAATAGGAACCCGTTAAATGAGACGTGAAGAACTGACGCGCTATCTCGATGATTTACTCGAAGTCGCACGTTTCAAGGATTATTGCCCAAATGGCCTGCAAGTGGAAGGACGCGCAGAGATACGGCGCATCGTGGCTGGCGTAACGGCCAGTCAGGCGCTCGTTGATGCCGCCATTGCACGCAATGCAGATGCGATTCTGGTGCATCACGGATGGTTCTGGCGTGGAGAGGACGGACGCGTGACGGGTTTTCGCAAAGCACGCCTGCAAGCCTTGCTTGGAAACGACATTAACCTGATCGGCTATCACTTGCCACTCGATAGTCACCCCGAATTTGGCAACAATGCGCAACTAGCCAAGCGCTTCGGCTGGACTGTCGAGGGTCGTTTTGGTGAGCAGGAGATGGGCTGGGTAGGGCGGCTTGATGCGCCGGTGACGCTGTCGGCATGTGCCAGAAATATTGGCGCAAATTTACAGCGCGTACCGCAGGTGATTGGTGATGCCGGTCGCCCGGTAAGCCGCGTTGCGTGGTGCTCCGGCGGTGCGCAAGGCTACTTCGAGCAGGCCATTGCGTTGGGTGTCGATGCCTATCTGAGCGGCGAAATCTCTGAGCAGACTGTTCATCTGGCGCGCGAATCCGGCGTCGCTTATATTGCCGCCGGCCATCACGCCACCGAGCGCTATGGTGTGCAGGCGCTCGCCGCGCATCTGGCCGGGCACTTTGGCCTTGAGTGCGAGTTTGTGGATATTGATAATCCGGTTTGAGGTTGGTTTTTTTTACCACGGCGACATGGCGGGCACGGCGAACTGCCGAAGCGAGAACATGAATGAATTTTTCGCTGTGCCCGCCGCCCCTCTTCAGGGAGGCTTCGCGCTGTTCGCCGTGGCTAGCGATTTTTTAAGGAGTTTGCATGCGCTACGTTTTTCCCCCCGCCCCGCAGGTCAGCGTCCCGGTTGCCGGCAGCGATGCGCGCTTTCCTGTGCGCCGTGTTTATTGCGTTGGTCGCAACTATGCCGATCACGCCAGAGAAATGGGCGCTGATACCCGTGAGCCGCCCTTTTTCTTCAGCAAGCCGGCGGATGCGCTGGTGCCGGGTGGAGGGGATGTGGCTTACCCGTTGGCGACGAATAATTTGCAGCATGAGGTTGAACTGGTCGTCGCGCTTGGTAAGGGCGGTGCCAATATCCCGCTTGATCAGGCGCTTGACTGTGTTTTCGGCTACGCCGTGGGCTTTGATTTGACCAAGCGTGATTTGCAGCAGCGCTCGAAGGACAAGGGGCATCCATGGGAGTTGGGCAAGGGTTTTGATCAGGGCGGGCCGATTGCTGCGATTCAACCGGTTTCGGTGGTCGGGCATCCTGCGCAGGGCGCCGTGTGGCTCAAGGTGAATGGCGAATTACGGCAAAACGGTGATTTGGCGCAGATGTCGTGGAAAGTGGCGGAAGTGATTGCCAATCTATCAAGCTACGTTGCGCTGGCCGCGGGGGATCTTATTTTTACCGGTACCCCGGCGGGTGTATCGACCATCGTGCGCGGCGATTTGATCGAGGGCGGCGTGGCCGGCGTTGGTGAGCTGAAAATTACGCTGGTTTGATGTGGCGCGTTTTACGTTGACTGACGTTGCCGGGCCGAGATGATGGCCTCATGAAGGCGTTCAAGCGGCTGGACGATTTTGGCGCCGCCCAGCTCGATGGCGACTTTGGGCATCCCGAAAACAACGCATGACTGCTCATCCTGCGCGACGGTATGCGCGCCGGCGTCGAGCATTTCCTTGAGGCCGCGCGCACCGTCGTCGCCCATGCCGGTCATGATGATGCCCGTCGCGTTGGGACCGGCACATTGCGCGACCGAGCGAAAGAGGACGTCGACCGAGGGGCGGTGACGGTTGACCGGCGGGCCGTCGATGACCTCGATACTGTAGTGACCGCCCATGCGCGTGAGCAGCATGTGTTTGCCACCGGGGGCGATCAGCGCCAGCCCCTGTTTGACGCGATCACCGGTTTTTGCTTCGCGTACTTCAATACGGCAATTGCTGTTCAGGCGCTCGGCAAAGGTGGCGGTGAATTTTTCCGGCATATGCTGGACGATGACAATGCCCGCGACGTCTGCGGGCAGGGCTTTGAGTACGACCTCCAGGGCCTGTGTGCCGCCCGTCGAAGCGCCGATGGCGACAAGCGCCTCTCCGGATTTGAGCGTGCCCATACCGCTACGTTTGAGCGGAATGATGACGTCGGCAGAAAGTTTGGGAACGATATGCATCAGGAGAGATCAGAATTCGGGTTGGAAAGCCGTGCTGCTGAGCCGGGCAAATGCCTCAGATCTTTGCAGGGGAAGATCATACTGCATTGATCCCCTACGGGGTTTGCTGCGGCCGCTTGTTAACGCCCGAATAGCCAAAGAATCATCGCGCCCGATGCCCGGTGCGGTATAAATCAGATAGCCTTTACTTCTTTTCCCTCCTTCCCTTCTTTTGCAGGTTTGCTTGCCTCATGCTTCTCCGCCAGTCCCGCTTCATTCTCGCGCATGCCTGGCCGATGTTGGTCGCGCAGCTTGCTTCAATGGGCATGATGGTGATCGACACTGCGCTGCTCGGCCATTACGGCACCGAAGATCTGGCGGCCGTCGCTGTGGGCGGTGGTATCTACATCTCGGTGGTGTTTGCGCTGGTCGGCGTTTTGCAGGCGGTGGCACCTACCGTGGCGCACCTCAAAGGCGCGCAGCGTGATGGTGAAATTGCCGGTGCCTTGCAGCAGGCATTCTGGCTGGCGTTGCTGCTGGCCTTGCCGGGCGTGCTGTTTTTGCGCAATCCCGATGCCTTGTTTGCGTTGTCGCACATCGAGCCGGGGGTTGAAGCCAAGGCGCGTGGCTATCTTGCGATGTTGTCCTGGGGGATGCCGGCTGCGCTGCTGTACCGGACTTTTTATTCTTTCTGCAACGCCCTCGGCAAACCGCGGCCATTGATGCTGATCAGCCTCTGCGGCACCCTGCTGCATGGGTTTGTTGCCTGGTCGCTGGTCACCGGGCAATGGGGTGGCGCCGCGCTGGGGGTGCTTGGTTGCGGTATATCCAACGCCTTGATCGGCTGGTTTGCGCTGTGCTGTGCGGCGGCTTATCTCGCGTCAAGCCGTGCCCTCGCGCCGTATCGCCTGTTTGCCGACTGGCAGCGGCCGCACCTAAAGCCGCTGCGCGAGTTGTTACGGCTTGGTTTGCCGATGGGTTTGTCGAGCTTTGTCGAAATTTCGTCTTTTACGCTGATTGCGCTCTTCGTCGCGCAGCTGGGGGCCACGATGGTG